>JAFUUN010000048.1 GCA_017477855.1 Rickettsiales bacterium
CAACCAGTCAATTTTGTTTGACTATCGGCTCGCAAAGTGGGACATCATCGCAAGCATGGCACACGCAAAGATGCTGGAAAAGGTGGGACTTTTCACGGCGGATGAGCTCGCGCTGGCGCTCGGCGGGCTTGAGAAGATACTTCAACAGGTTAAAGAGGGAAAGTTTGAGTTCAAAGTTGATGACGAGGACATTCACTACGCCATTCAAAATGCGCTGGTGAAGGAGATTGGCGAGGTTGGCAAGAAGATACACACTGCGCGCAGTCGGAACGACCAAGTTGCAACTGATTTGCGCCTGTGGACGCGCGAGCATGTAGACATCACCGCGGAACTGCTGAAAAAGCTCATTGCGACACTGCAACAGCAAAGCGCAAAGCACAAAGATTGCCTCATGTGTGGCTACACCCACCTGCAAAAGGCAATTCCAACCACTTTTGGATACTATCTGGATGCATACAAGGAGATGTTTGAGGAGGACTTGGCGCGCCTTGTAGATTGCAGGAAGCGCGTAAATCAGTGCCCTCTTGGTGCATGCAGTTTGATGGGCTCAACGCTACCGCAAGACAGAGAATTCACTGCCAAAGAACTCGGGTTTGATAAGGTAATTATAAACACCATGAATGCCGTTTCAAACCGCGATTTTGTCGTGGAAACACTAAATTGTCTGTCAATAATCGCAGCGCATTTCTCACGTTTGGCCGAGGACATGATTATCTACTCAACAGAAGAATTTGGCTTTTTGGAGCTTGACGACGCCTTCTGCACTGGTTCCAGTTTGATGCCAAACAAAAAAAATCCAGATTTGCTTGAATTGGTAAGGGGAAAAACAGGTCGCGTTTTTGGCTGTCAAATGGCAATTTTAACCACTATCAAAGGCATTCCAATGACATACAACAAGGACCTGCAAGAGGACAAAAAGAACCTGTTTGAGGCCTTTGATATTGTTGAAGAAATCATTGACATCATATGCGAGTTCCTACCAACAGTTAAACCAAAACATGAAAACATGGCGTGCGCAATCAAAAATAGCTACTCCTACGCCACACACCTTGTTGATTATCTGGTGAAAAAAGGTGTCTTCTTCCGCGATGCGCATGGTATAATTTCAGGCCTTGTGAAGTATTGTGAACAGCGCGGCAAGTATTTTCATGAGCTAACGCTCGCAGAATTCCGCCAATTTAGTGAGAAGTTTGGGGAGGATGTGTTAGAATTTTTTAAGTGAAAATTGGTTTTAAAGACTAACAGTTTTTGTATTCTGCTTTATACTCTACAAAATTGGATATCTTGAAAGATTGCTTTATATAAAAACTCAAACATGGTTAACATTCATTTTCTTTTCTTAATGTCAACAGGAATTCATTGGCTGTATATCAATATTGACATTAATAATTTCTGACATATTTGCGCCTGCTTTTTTTTAAAATTTATTGAATTTTACAATTTCACTTCCACAATAAGGAAGAATGCTAATAACTATCAAAGTCAAAACAAATGCACGAAAGAATGAGGTCATAAAAATTGATAATAATAATTTTGAGGTCAAGACAACAATCACACCGGAGAATGGCAAAGCAAATGCGAGTGTAATAGAACAACTTGCAAAATATTTTCGTGTTGCTAAGAGCAAAGTCGGTATTATTAAGGGTAAGACGGCGCATGTGAAAGTTGTGGAAATAGATGGAATATGAGGAGATCTCTGACAATTACATTTTGTGGGCGACCAAATGTCGGAAAGTCCACGCTGATGAATACGTTGATGGATTGCAAGGTTGCGATTTGCTCACCAAAACCACAGACAACCCGCGAGAACGTGCGTGGTATCCTTACGCAGGATAACTGCCAGCTGGTTTTTGTTGATACGCCCGGTATTTTCAGGCCAAAGCTCAGTCAGTTGGAACACCAAATTGTCAAGGAGGCATGGCAAGGGTTCTGCGGCACCGACATGATTTGTCTCATTATTGATGGTTCAGACAGCTTTGATAACTCCGCCAAGAGCATTTTGGAGAAGACAAAACAAAGCGGTGTGCCCGTGATTGGTATAATCAACAAGTCAGATTTGATTGATATTGATAAGAAAATCTTATTGGCCGATGAGATGTGGAAAACTGGTAGGTTCAAGGAGATTTTCTCGCTTTCAGCCAAGAAAAATAAGGGTTGCAAACAGTTATTGCAATACTTTTTTGACAATGCGCCAGCCCGTGAGTGGATGTTTTTGGAGGAAGACATTAGTGACAAGGACAACAACTTTTTCGCTTCGGAATTTGTACGCGAGCAGTTGTTTAACATACTTCAACAGGAGCTGCCGTATATGCTCTCATGCGAGACAGAGATGTATCAAGAGACGGCTGACGGCATTGAAATCTCTGTGCTGGTGAAAGTCGGCAAGAGCAACCACAAAAAGATGATTTTAGGCCACTCTGGAAGCAATCTCAGACGGATAATTAAAAACGCATCACGCAATCTTGAAGAACTTTTTCAGAAGCCAGTTAGATTGAAAATTTTTGTCCGCAATGAAAAAAAATAAATTTAGTGTTGCGCTGCCCGAGGCCACGCCCTCGCGGTTTGGCTGCGCCTCGTTCCTCGGCGGCCAAACTCGCTCCGCGCCGCGCAACTATCCCTTCTTATTCTTACAAAACTCACAAAAACCCTTGAATTTGCACACCTCACACTTCGGATTTCTCGCATTGCAAACCGCGCGACCATGCTGAATTAGCAACGTGTTAACCAATCTCTGTTTGTCCGCTGGAATAGCGCCCTTCAACTGCATTTCACTTTCAAAGGGATTCTTAGCGCGAGTTAGCCCCAACCTGTTTGCAACCCGAAAAACGTGCGTATCAACCGCAATCGCATTCTGCTTATAGGCAATGCTGAGCACTAAATTAGCGGTCTTGCGCCCAACGCCACTCAGTCGCAAAAGCTCATCCATCGTGCCGGGAACTTCACCGCCAAACTCGCCAATCAGGGTTTTACTCATCTCCACAATGTGCCTGGCCTTGCTGTTGTGATAATTTACACTTGCAATCAGCTTATTGACGCCCTCAAACCCAAGCCGCATCGCATCCTGTGGCTGTTTTATCTGTCTAAACAGCTCTTTTGTTATCTTATTAACCTGCCTGTCAGTTGACTGTGCCGACAACATTATTGCAATCAGCAGTTGATATTTGCTATCAAACCACAGCTCTGTATCAATAGTTGCGTCGTAGTCGTGCTCCAAAATCTCAAACAGTTTGTTGATATTTTTCCTGTCCATCAGTTGTTCCTTAAAGTTGCTGTGATGTCTATTTTAGTGCTCTTACGACTTGAAATCAGAGTACACACAAAGGCCATAATCAGCGCAAAAATGTTTGTCTTGATAATATCCACGAGCATCAATCTGCTTGGCAAATTTGCCAGGAAATACACCGAACCATCCAGTAATTTTGTACCAAAAAGCTTTTCAATAGCCACCCTGATGTTGTCAATATTCAATGACAAAGTAATGCCAATCACATTTCCCAACACCA
>JAFUUN010000049.1 GCA_017477855.1 Rickettsiales bacterium
CATCTAACCTTTACTATACAAAAAAAACAGCTCATTGGAAGCATCTATTGTTGAATATAAATGTCAAGATAAACGTGGCGACAAAAAAAAACACAGTGAGAAAACTTGCATTATGACTATTTCAGATTACGATTAAAGTGCATTAATATGTTTTTTGTCCAGTTTTTGCATGTATTGGATTTGCAATGATGCCGAAAATATTATAAAAATGCTTGACAATTATTTTTGCAGTTCAATGTGCTGTGGGTATGTCAGTTGAAGCATATTTAGAGAATAAGCAGAATGTTATCAAACAATTTGCTATAAATGCAGTGGATACGGGTTCTGCGAGTGTGCAAATCGCACTTTTAACACAGCGAATTTTATACCTCACAGAGCACATTAAAAACAATCACAAGGACAAGTCAGCGCGCTATGCATTGCTGCTTTTGGTTGCTAAAAGGAACAAATTTATGAAGTATTTAAAGCGCACAAATGGTGCTGAATATGACAAAGTTATGACGTTGCTTGGTTTGAGAAAGAAGTAATATGACAAAGAAAGTTAATAAAAGTATGGCTCCAGCAAGCAAAAAAATGGGTGTTGTAAAATGCAAGATCACAAATAACATGACAGTTTCAACATCACACAAAGGTGTTAAGAGAAACTGGATTTTGATTGATGCACAAGATGCTGTTATTGGTCGTTTAGCAGCTTATTTAGTGCATCGCTTGACAGGAAAACACTTGGCGAGTTACACTCCACACACAGATGATGGTGACAAAATTGTTGTCATCAATTGCGACAAAGTCAAGTTGACAGGCAATAAAGAGGAGGACAAAATCTATCGCAGACACAGTGATTATGTTGGCGGAATGAAGGAGTTCAGTGCGAAGGAAATCCGTGGTGGCAAAAAACCTTGCGACCTATTGAGAATTACAGTCCAAAGGATGCTTGGTCGTTGCAAAATGAATTACAAAATTTTGTCAAAGAACTTATATTTATATGCCGGTACAGAGCACTGCCAGAGCGCTCAAAATCCTGTGTTGGTGAAATTTAGTGAGTTGAATAGGAAAAATGTTGTAAAATAGTAGGATATGGTAGCAAAAGAAAGCAAAACTGCTGGAAAAAGCGTTAAAAAAGCTCCTGTGAAAAGTGCAAGTGCAAAGGTCAAAAGTGCTGTAAAGGAAACAAAAAAAACCGTTAGGCACGTTAGTGCGAACACAAAAATTGAGGAAAAAGTTACATCAAAAGCTTCTGCAAAGAGTAAGACTGTCAAGTCGGGTAGCGGCGCAATTCGCGAGACGGGGCGCAGGAAAACATCGGTTGCAAAGGTTGCGTTGGTTGTGAAAAGTGGTGATTTGCAGATAACCGTGAATGGTCTTGACTACAAACAATACTTTACAAAATTGATACATCAAGACATTGTGTTTGCACCGATTGCATTGTTGGAAATTACAAGCGGGTATTCGGTCAACATTGTTGTTAAAGGTGGTGGGAAAAGTGGTCAAGCGGATGCTATAAAACTTGGCTTGTCAAAGTGTTTGGCGAATGTGTCAGAGGAATTTAATGTCATATTGAGAAAACACAGCTTCTTGACACGTGATGCCCGTCAGGTTGAACCAAAGAAATACGGTTTGAAAAAAGCACGTAAGAAGGAACAATTCTCAAAGCGTTGATTTGTGTTTGAAGACAGGAATTCGTTTTTTCAGAAAATATTTGGAAAGAAAGGAGTTCTTGTGGCGGTTGACTATGGCACTCGCAAGCTTGGCTTTTCGGTTAGTGATGATGGCAGGCAGGTTGCTTTTCCGAAGGACGTTTTGATTGGAAATTGGCGCGACTTTGATACCGTTTTTATTTCAATCAGCGAGTATGTTGGCAAGTTTAATGTATGCGGAATTGTGCTTGGTTGGCCTAAAAAAATGGACGGCAGTTTGAATGATAATTGTGAAGTAATTTTGAAAATCGCGAAAAAGTTAGCGGAAAAATATCCAGTTTTGCTGGCCGATGAGCGCTTCACAACACGTGCAACTTATGCTGTTGAGAGGTTTGAAAGGAAGAAGTTTGGTTCAAAAAATAAGATAAAATTCAAAGAAAAAAATGATGATGCGCGCGCTGCAACTATTATTCTCAATGATGTTCTTGACAGCTTAAATAGAGGTCAAAGTACATGATTGTTTGTTTGTTCTAAAACATAACCTGCAAAGTATAGTGAGCCGAAAATAAAGATTGTTGTCTGGCGGTTTTGTTCCAAAAATTTGGAAATTTCTGTAAGTTTTTTGATTGTGGCACACGTCATATTATGCTCGTTTGCCAGCTGTTTTAGCTCACTCGGTGCAACAAAATCATTGACCGACGACGGAACATCATAGAAAAGCAGCTTGTCAAAATTTGCGGTTCTCAAAATCGAAAAAAATGACTTATAGTCCTTCCTTTTCAGGCACGCAAAAACACCAATGATGCTCGCGCAGGTAGTACTTTTTACTTGTTTAGCGAAGTTGCAAAGCGCCAAAACCCCATCTTCGTTGTGGGCGCCATCAAGGTAAATCGCAGAGATATTTTTGCATCCAGCAAGCTCCGAGATGGTTATTTTCTGCATGCGGCAGGCCCAGTGAGTTGACTGAATTCCTTCCAAAATGCTGCGCGCGGTTATGTTTGTAGCGACGTTTGAGGCCAAGCATTTACATACCGCGGCGGCCAAATTTGCATTTTCAATCTGGTGGGCGCCAAGCAACGAAGGATGAATGCCGTTGTCAACTTCGTAATCATGACCTGCGATGTATAGTTTGGCATGGCGCTCGACAGCTATTTTTCGTAACTCATTGGTGATTTCAGGGTTTGTGTTTGAAGTGAAAACTGGGCAGTTTGGTTTTGTAATTCCACCTTTTTCGCGAGCTATTTGAGCAAGTGTATTACCTAATTGTGCAACGTGGTCAAACGAGATTGAGGTTATTGCGGCGCAAGCGATCTGCGGAAAAACGTTTGTCGCATCAAGACGACCGCCGAGTCCGACCTCAAAAATGTAGTAGTCAAGCTGCGGTTTGGCCTGCAAGAATAGTAAAATAGCTATCAAAGTTGTTATTTCAAAGTAGCTAATTTCGTACAACATATCGTTGCATGCGGCGCAAATTTGCTCCTTGACAGCAATAATTTCGGCGTCCGTGGCATGGTGGCCAGCAATGTAAAAACGCTCGTTGTAGTTAATCAGGTGCGGCGAGGTGAACATGCCGACTTTGTAGCCCGATTTTTCAAGGATGCAGCGGACAAAATTGGCTGTACTACCCTTGCCGTTGGTACCTGCGATATGGATAATACGCTCGGCAGGCTGCAATTTTAAGTGCGGGTTGCCAAGTCTTTCAAGTGCCTTGAACATGGTTTCAAGTTTCCACTCTGTCTTCGGCTGGCCGAAAAAAGTGCTCTCTGGGCGCCAATCAAAAACCTTCATTTTGTCCTATTTTCAAACCTGATTGTCTGGGTTGAAATGCTCTCCGCAAACGGCATGTCGTGTGTAATTACTATCACAGTCAGGCCTTGTTGGTTGATTTTTTTAATGATGTTTGCGACTTCGGTTGTGAGCTCTGGATCAAGAGAAGCTGTTGGTTCGTCCATAATGAGGATGTCAGGGTGCAGAATAAGTGCGCGGATGATCGCGACCCTCTGTTTTTGTCCTCCAGACAACTGGTGTGGGAGTTTTGTAGCGTGCTCTTCAAGGCCAAAATCTCGCAATAAATTCATTGCTGTTTTAATGACTTTTTCCTTGTCTTTGTGATACACTTTTATGGGCGCGTAAGTGATGTTGTTGAGCACTGACATGTGCGGAAAAAGGTTAAAATTTTGGAAGACAAATGCTGTATGTTTTCTGGTTTTCTTGACATTTTTTGCAGTCAGCAGGACACCATTGATGTAGACCTCACCACTATCGTAAGTTTCAAGGCCATTCAGGATGCGTGCAGTTGTGGTTTTTCCTGTGCCGGACGGGCCAATTATGGTTGCAATCGCGCCTTTTTTGATGGAAAAATTGACATTATCCAAGCACTTTTTGCCGTCAAAAAATTTGCAAACATTGTGAAATTTCACAATCTCATCGCCACCGAAATACGTTTTTTCCTGTCTTTTTTTTCTGTGTAGTAGCATTATTTCTTAATTTTGTATATCTGATAATATTGCGTTGGGACAAACTCGCGAGCCATTGTCTGGTTGCGTATTTTGTAGATATTCATACGGCGCTCAATGTTGCCCTCGCGCGCGACACGGAACTCGTCCAGCACGCCTCGGAAGCCGTCTTCAAGGTATAGGTGGCGTGGCAGCATGTTGCCCTCGTTTGAGAGATAGAACAACAGTGACAGTGTGTCGTAAGTCATATAGGCAAAGAAGTTTGGCGCGTGGCCATATGCCTGCTTGAAATTTTTGTTGAATGTGCCGATGAACTGGTAGTTGTAGCCTACAAAATACATACGCTCAAACTTTGGTGAGAACGGCTTGGAGGTGTCTAAAATTGCGTTTGTAAATAGGTTTATATCTTTGGTTAACAAATTGTATTTATTTAGTCCATCAAGGATCATACTGAGGTCATCCTCACTGCCTTCAATATAGATGCTGTCCGTCATGACATTGACTGTTTTTTGCTCGCTAAGTGAGAGTGCGTCAATGCGTTTGTCTGCATTTGGATTTTTGTTTTTGGCCGCTTCCAGAGCTGCTTTTTTCTTCTTCAAATTCTTTTTGTAATCCTCGGTTGTGAACTTGCCGTTTTCGTCAATCATGTATGTTGCCTCAAATGTTTGGTTGACATTTTTGGCTGCGGATGTGATTGAAGGTTTGTCGCCCTCCTGATAGAACTGGCTGCTGAGCACCATGATTTCCTGCGTTTGTGCGATTGAGCGTATAAGTTTTTCCAGTGCAAATCCTTTCTTGGTTGCAGGTAATATCAGGGCCAAATATCTCCTTCTTTGTGCCTTCATGAATTCGCACATTGCAGAAAATCTAAAACTGTCATTCATGCTGAAAATTGTGAGGTTTGGATACTTATTTACGATGCTTGCGTCATTTGTGAAGCTGATAAAATTTACCGCTTTTGGCAGTACAGATAGCAATTTTTCGGTCGTGTCGGTGAATACGGAACCAACAATTACGTCATTTCCATCGTTGATGAGACGTTTAACCTCTGGGTCTGACTGCCAATCTTTTGCAGGAAGTTTGCCAATGTTGTAGATATTTACATTGCCAACATCACCATATCGTGAGCCAGCAGCCGTTATAAGTGCTGATTCTACAATCATATTTCCAATGCTTGCGTGCTCACCTTCAAGCGGAACAATCAATGCGACGTTGACTTTTTTACTTGGAATGGCCAACATTTCATCAGCAGCTTCCTGTGGATCATCTTTGATTTTTACATATGTTGTTCCTAATTTTTCCTTTGTGTCTTGCGCTGTTGCGGCATATTTATTCTGCTTGTTTTGTGTATCATTTTTTTCAACTTGGATGTTCTTGAAGTCCTTTAAATATGTTCTTTCATCACCATTATCAAGTAGTGTGCAAGAAAAAAGTGATACCGAACAAATTGCAGTCAGTAATGCTTTTGATGTGAGCGCGCTGCCAATTTTGCATTTACAAAGTCCTATCTTTCTTGACATTTATAAAAATAAACTATATTCACAGGTAGAACGTTATTTCTTTTAGTCAAGAGAAAATTATGTCTAAAATTGTAAAAAAAAAGGACGATTTGAGTTCTCATGTAAAAAATGTTAAAAACAAAAGCAATTCGAAAAATGCTGCAAGTAAGTCCAAGAATTTCAAAAAAAGTAATAAAAATTTCAACAAGAACTTGATAAAAAAGGAGGAGGAGGAGAGCAAAAAAGCATTTGAAGATGCTGTAAAAAAAACGATTTCAGCCAGCAAAAAATTGAAGGATTACAAAGATGCCAAGGCAAAAAAAGCCGAGGAGAAAAAAAAAACCGAGATACTTCAAGAGCAGAAAAAAAAGAACGAACCGCTGATTACGGTGGATCAAGTTGATTTGCATAAATTATTAACACCGCTGATAAAAAAAGGCGAAAAAGCTGGATATATTACATACTCCGAACTTAATGAAATTCTGCCAAAGAATGCTTCCGAGGACTTACTTGAAGAGGCAATTGCTATATTTGATGACAGGGATATTCTCTTGAAAGAAGAGGATGACGAAGAGAATGACGGTAACAAAAAGAAGAAAAACAGTGATGATGAGGATGAAGACGGTGATGAGTTTGAAGAAGATGAGGAAGGAAATACAATCAAGAAGGTTAAACAGTCATCTGACGAGCTGTCAATAGATGATCCAGTCAATGTCTACATGCGTAAAATGGGAACAAAGGATATTCTTGATAGAGATCAAGAGGTGGAGATTGCGCGCAACATTGAAATGGGAAACAGGAATATTCTGCATGCTCTTTGTGAAATTCCGATGGCAATGAATACGTTGATTGTGTTGTATGACTACTTTTTCAACGATGC
>JAFUUN010000050.1 GCA_017477855.1 Rickettsiales bacterium
AGGAGGTTAAATGTGGAAAAAAAATTTTTCATTTTGAAATTGATAAAGCGAAAAAATATAAAATTATAAATCAAATTGATACCATTGGAGAGATCTTGAAGAAGATAAAGTTGATTGAAAAATACGAACAGTCGCATATTATTTAGTTTGTTTTTCACAATTTTATATTTAGTTTTATTTTATTTTTAGTTTATGACTTACAAAGTTTTGGTTTTACCCGGAGACGGCATTGGGACAGAGATTGTGGCATCGGCGATTGATGTCTTAAAGGCACTTGAAAAGAAGGTTGGCAAACAACTTTTTGATTTTGAGTATGATTTAATTGGTGGTTGTGCGTATGATAAACATGGTAAACCATTAGCAGACGAAACACTTGCAAAGGCCTGTAATGCCGATGCTGTTTTACTTGGTGCAGTTGGTGGATACAAATGGGACAAACTACCAATTCCAGATAGACCGGAGGCAGGACTTCTTGGTATTAGAAAAGGAATGGGGCTTTATGCAAACATTCGTCCTGCAAAGATTTTTCCTGATTTGGTTGGTAAATCGCCTTTAAAACCTGAATACGTCAAGGGCATGGATGTGATGATTGTCCGCGAGCTGATTGGTGGGCTTTACTTCGGTGAACCACGTGGAATTATTGAAAAAGACGGCGAACCATATGGCTTCAACACAATGTGCTACAAAAAAAGTGAAATTGAAAGAGTTGGAAAACTTGCCTTTGAATTATCACAAAAGCGCAGAAAAAAAGTCATTTGTGTTGACAAAGCAAACATCTTGGTGACAATGAAATTGTGGAGAGACGCGATCACCGAATTATCAAAGAATTACCCAGATGTTTCGCTGTCTTACAGCTACATTGACGCCATGTCTATGGAGCTTGTCAAACGCCCAACGGAGTTTGATGTTGTGGTTTGCGAGAATACATTTGGTGACATTTTGAGCGACTTGGCCTCTGCAATAGTGGGTTCAATCGGGTTACTGCCTTCTGCATCGTTGGGAGATGTAAATCAAAAAACAGGCAGAAGATTTGCACTTTATGAGCCAATACACGGCTCTGCACCAGACATCGCGGGACAAAACAAAGCTAATCCAATCGCCACAATTTTGTCAACCGTAATGATGTTGCGCTACTCTTTTGACATGCAAAAAGAGGCCGACATTATTGAAAAAGCAGTTGAAAAATTCTTGCAGAAATATCGCACAGCCGACATCTGGCAGGAAGGTTTTGAAAAACTTGGCACAAGCGATGTAGCAGCTAAAATAGCGGAATGCATGTAAATTTTCATAGCAAGGAGGTGTGTGAAATTATTATCCAAACGGATGATATTTTTCTAAAACCTCCTTTGCTTTTTTTGCGTCAATTTTGGCATAAATTGCAGTTGTATCAATGCTTGAATGACCCAATAGTTCCTGAATTTCACGAATATCAAGCCCCTTATGCAGCAAATGCGTTGCAAACGAATGACGTATTTTGTGCGGAGATACTTTTTCAGGGTTTAAACCAGCTAAAATAGCCGCCTGCTTCAAAATCATTCCGACCATTCTACGAGTTATTGGCGCGCCATTTTTGTCATTTTCAAACAAGTATTTTTGTCCTTTTTTGGCTGTCAATTTTATGTATTTTTGCAACTCCAATACTACATCTTTGCGCAGTGGAACAATTCTCTCCTTCTGCCCTTTTCCTCTGATTGTTATAAATTTGTAATCATCAATAGCATCTTTTTTACTCACCAAAACTGCTTTCAGAGGCAATCCGCACAGCTCGCTGACACGCATGCCGGTTGAGTAAAGCATCTCAATGATTAAGCGATTTCTAAATTTTTTTATACCATCGTCACCACTATTTACGGCAATAATTTTTGTAATTTCCTCCTCTGTCAAAAACTTCGGCAACTTGATTTCTTTTTTCTGTCGTCGCATTGTCAACATTGGATTTGTTTTCAAAATATTTTGTCTGATAAGATACTTAAATAGCTGGTTCAGTGCCGAATATCTGCGCTGCAAAGTGGGCTTGCTGAATGCTTTTTTTTCTAAAAATTTGTAGTAATTTAATATGCTTTTTTTGTCAATTTTTTCAATCTCAGAGATGTGTTTTTGTTCTAAAAAAGTTGCAAATTCACTCAAATCGTTCCTATAACTTTCAAACGTATTTTGTGCCAAACCTTTTTCAAGAACAATGAAATCCAGAAATTTTTCAACCGCATTTTTTACCTGCATATCACTTTTTTTTGTAGAGCAAACGCAGCGAATTGTATAGTCCTGCAATTATACAGCAGAGCAGTAAAATAGCCAGCACAAGAACATTTTTATCAAAAAAATGACAGAAAATTTTATACAAAATAAATGCTGTAATTGTCGCACCAAGCAAATCTGCAAACACGTTGTAGACGATGGAAAAATATTTGTTTTTTGGCTCTTTCAGCTTACCAAAATTTTCATTTTTTTGTTTAAATTTTTCAATATCTTCACTCAAATCATCTATGATTTCCTCGTTGCTTTTGTCGCCGTTTTTCATATCAAACATCAAAGTTTTTTCTATATTTCACGAACAAAGGTTTTACATCAAAAATGTTCAGTTTTGAGTTAAAAATCATGAATAAAACATAACAAAAAGTTGCGCCCATGCAACCAATGAAACACCCAGCAAAGACGTCCACAGGGAAATGTCGGTTTGCAAGCAAACGGCAAACAGCAACAAACGCTGCGAGTAAAATTGATAAACAAGTCAGCCACTTCAACCTTACGCAGAGTGCTAAAATAGTAGCTGCACAGAATGCCCCAACTGAATGTCCTGATGGGAATGATGTCTTATTATTAATGTCATCGGGACGTGGCTCCTGAACGATTACCCGCAACGCATAGGAAGACACCATATACAGCGCAATGGAGGCCGAATATGTCACAAAAATCAACGGACTGTTTTTTACCGCTGCAATGGCATAAGGTGTGTATTTTAGCACATAGTTTCCGATGTCTGAAATCCTGTCAAATGTAATTTGTGTGTCGGTTTTTCCGATGCGTTTGTAGTATTCCATGGTTGTCTCAGTGGCGGGTTTGTTTGCATAATCGGTGGCCATTTTTGGTCTGTAATGACTTGGTAAAAAATCGTGCGCAACAAGAACAAAAAACATCAAAGTGGCAAAAATATATGCAATTTTTCTTATTGCGCCTCTGTAATAAGTGGCCCCAATGACTATTCTCTCGCGAATGCTTTTGTGCTCATTCACCACCGACAACCCGCTCAAATTGACTGCTTTTTTGTTCTTTTTTCTCTTGTAAATCCTGTCTTCAATACCGTAAAAAGTGAAGAAATCAGAAAATTTTGACATAACAGCAACAGCCAATATGCATAAATGTTTATTTGCAAGTGATTTTTACTTTCTGTTAACCTCTTGCATTCCCTTTTTTCCAATCCTGATTTGCCGCGCAATACCAAGTAAATCAGCCACCGCAAACTTCTCGCCTATTGACTTGTCGGTGTCATCATACAGCACATCAATGCCCTGCTCTATTAGCTCCTGATATTTCTGCTCGCACTGCGCCGTGATGTCCTTATTTTTAGGGTCAAGATTTATCAACATCACATCAAATGGCGACATCGCTGGCGACCAAATTATGCCTTTGTCATCGTGATTTGCTTCAATTGCGCCCTGTACTACTCGCGTCACGCCAATGCCATACGACCCCATTTGAGGATAAAAATCCTTGCCGTCTGCGCCCTTGACAAGCACGTTCATGGCCTTTGTGTATTTGTCGCCAAATATAAATATGTGCCCCACTTCAATGCCTCGTGTTTCAATGATATCAGCCACATCAAAACCAGCTTTTTTTAACCTCTTCTTCGCTGTATTTCTCCTCGGTCCAAGCCCATGTTTTGCCGTCTGCAATGCGTTTGAGCTCGCCCCATGTCAAGTCAGATTTTTTACACAGTTCGCAGAATTCGTTGTAGCAGTTTTTCTCATAATAAACCTTGCTTTCGCCGCTGTCTGCCAAGATTTGAAACTCGCAACTGAATGTTCCACCGATGGCTCCGTTGTCGGCTTGCATAGGGATTGCCTTCAACCCAAGACGGTGGAAAATATGTAAATATGCCTCGCCATTTTTGTTGAAAATTTCCTCTGCCTC
>JAFUUN010000051.1 GCA_017477855.1 Rickettsiales bacterium
GTCAATATACCAAATGACATCTTTGGTTTCCATGTGTTTTTGCCATTTGCAGTCAAGAACGCATTACTCTTCACCTTTGTCAAACGGAACAGTGTCCAGTAATGATCATATTGCAACCTGATGAAGAAGTCGCTTGCAAAGGCATACTCAATGCCAGCGCCAATACCTCCAACAAGGTTAAATGTTGTTTTGGATTGACCCGAAATTAATCCCTTGGTGTCATTTTTATACTCATATGATTTTGAAGCATTCTTTAAGTTGGCTATAATAGTATTCTTGCCAAACTGTGAGGCAGAAAACGAATTTCCTACACGCACAACACCAAGATTGACTTTACCATATGCACTGAAACCATATTTTGTTCCACCAAGGCGCAATGAGATACCTAACAAATCTTTCAGTTTGGTTTTGTAAGTCATATCCATAAGTTGATTGTTTGTTGTTAAACCAGAACCAGAAGTCGAGTCAGCAGCCTGATCGTCATAAACAGCAGCTACACCCGTCTGGCCTTTATATGTTGTTGCTTTACCACCAAGCCAGTGGTAGAAAATTTCAGGTCCAATGAAAAAACCTTCTGGTTTGTCTTTGAAGTAATGTTTAAAACCAAGTCCTATGTTAAATCCATGACCCCATTTAGCTCCACTCTTTGTTGCTTCTTTATAGGCACAGTTAGTACAAAACGCCGCATTTGTTGGATTTGACAAACTCAATGTTGGTTTTATCAAGCCGCTATAACCACCAAAGACATAAGGTACATTCAAACTTTTTACCTCTTTAACCCTACCTCTACTGGAATTGAACTTAAAGGTTTCTTCCTCTTTGACAACCTTTTTCTGCGGCACCACAACTTGCTGCACTTGCTGAGGTTTTTGTTTCTTTTTCATTCGGACAATGATTGTATTCTTAACAACCTTATCTTCTCCTGTGCAACATTCTTCACCTTCATAGCATTCGCCGTCATAAGAACTACTTGTGTTTGCCTTGACAATAGCACCTTGTCTTTGCGCACCATTATTTACCTGTGTAGCGTTCTTTCTGATATACTGCGTTTCCCTTGTAGCATGTTTTGTGTCATCCAAATCAAGGTCTGCAACGGCATATTGAATACCAGGATTATCTGTGTAGTAATAGCTGCTTGAACCATAATATGCATGAGCGGTTTTATCAGCAAAACAAGCGCCTACAACAGCAATAAATAAACAAGTTAAACACCTCAAATTCTTATATTTTGACATAAATAACTGAACGTATTTTATCAAAAATTAATGAGTTGTCAAAAAGTTTTGATATTGTTTGCAATCAAACAGTTTTGTGGAGAAGTAATTTTTTGAAAATGCTTATTGTTGCGCGGCGCGGAGCGCGTTTGGCCGACGAGCGGAGCCCGAGCGGAGCGATGGCGGATGGAGCGAGGCGCAGCGTAGCGGTGCCAAACGGCGAGGGCGTGGCCTCGGGCAGCGCAACACAGGTTTTGAAAAAAATTTGCAGTATAAACATCAAAAAATTTAA
>JAFUUN010000052.1 GCA_017477855.1 Rickettsiales bacterium
ATTTTGTCCCGATAATAATTCCTACATCGTGCCTCATTATCAAATATACCAGCCTCTGCTCGTGTATGATTGGCAAAGTCATGTACATAATCCATTCCAAGGTTTCTTATCATCTCACCAATGACAAGCGCTTCATCATCGGACATATATTCTACTTTATATTTTTCTTCCTTGTCTGGAACGATCTCCATGCCTGCGCTCTCAGCAATGTCTTTTATGCGCCGTAATATAATTGTTGCATAAGCTATTGCTTGCAAGACGGTAATCTTTTGTCCACATATTAATGAAAAGACATGCATAAGTCGGTCTTTATCTGTCATTTCTTCCTTAAACATTTCTGTGTCATTGTAGTTTTCGTATAAATCCTTTATATCCAAACGATCAATAACATAACCGCAAGCATCTATAATTTTGTCGCATACAACAAACGCCTTTTGTAAAGCAATCTCCATGTTTAGCTTTGGTTTTTCCACCACAGCATCATTTCCGTCGTAATTGTAGATAATCTTTACGGTCATGTTAGAGAGGAGGATAAGGAGTAAAATTGAAGAAGGGAAGGAAGAAAGTGAGTGGAGAGGTTATTATAGTTAGCAATTAAAATCCAGGTCTACGAATTTGTGTTTGTTGTTCGTTTTGGCCAGTTTGTTGTTTATTGGTTCTGTTTGGCTTGCAGCTTCTTTACTTTCTTTTTTTTTACTATTGACTAAATCACATAATGCACTATTTTTTTCACACATACGCTGATAATCTATTAGTAGTTGGCGCAGATTGTCATCAAGTTGTTTTTTTTCTTTGTTTGCTATGTTGTTTTTTTCACATACTAATTTGTATTTTTCACTCAACTTGCATAATTCTTGAAAGTAATTTTTATTCTGTTTTTTGAGAAACGTACATTCGTTCACAACACCAGCAAGCGCTTCATCATATTGTTTTGTCTCACCTTGTAGATCATATACTTTCTCTTGCAGTTTTATGTTTTCATCTGTAAGTGCACCATTGGCAATACTATAATTTTTTATATTTAATTCTAACTGTTCATTTTTCTTTTTTAACTCTTCATTTTCTTTTGTTAATTCTTCCTCGCGTTTGCTCATCATATACAAACTTTTTATACAATAAATTTTAATCAAAAAGCATCAAATGTCAACCATTAAACGCTTTATGTTGCGCGGCGCGGAGCGCGTTTGGCCGACGAGGAACGAGGCGCAGCCAAACGGCGAGGGCGTGGCCTCGGGCGGCGCAACCTCCAAACAAAAAAATAAAACAAATTTGCATTCCCTGAATTTTTTGATAAAATATGAACCATAAATATGTTGCTGACCATTTGTTTCTACATAGCCGTAGGTGTTATCGGACTCTTTGGGTTGGCACTTGTTGTCGTCTCTGTTGCATCACTCGTTCACAATTTACGCCGCAACAACAGGGTGAACAAATATATTAACGAAGCACAAAAAAACACCCAGAGCAACAATATATCAAAAACTCAAAACAAACACAACAACCAAGAACGCACAAAATACATTGTCAACGACGGCCGTCCTGTTGTTATTACACAATCTGGTTATGATAATCAAAAAGTTACAATAGGATATGTTCCATATCATTCAACCTTACACGTCAATCAAACGGTGCAGGCAAACACTGGAAATAAAGCAGAAAAACCACAAAAACAAGTTAAAAATAATAGCAAAGTGCTATCAAAATATTCACGCAACAACAGCCATGAAAACAAGCATGGTAAATTCGTCCCAAAATATAAAATCAAAAACTACAACGAATATTCAAAATATAGTAAATACAATCACAAATTTATCTTCCATGCAAAATGATATAATGTAGGTGTTGCGCGGCGCGGAGCGCGTTTGGCCGACGAGGAACGAGGCGCAGCCAAACGGCGAGGGCGTGGCCTCGGGCGGCGCAACAAAAAATCTACTTGAAAATAAAAAATTATTCA
>JAFUUN010000053.1 GCA_017477855.1 Rickettsiales bacterium
ACGCATGGCTGCGGATATAGATCACCCGCATAACTACATGCTCCAAGACCTCTATGACAATCTGGAGGCTGATGGTCATTTTATCGCACAGGTGCTATTGCGTAAGGCCGCCACAACCGGTTATAGCTTCGGCATAATCAATAAGGAAACGGGCAAGAAGGATGACGATAAGACAGAACTGTTTCAGTCGGAATGGTTCTATAACTTCTTGGATCATGCCTTGGATAGTGTGTTCAAGGGTTATACGGTGTTGGAACTGACTAACCCTGAGACAATGGAACTGACACTTATCCCTCGCAGGAACCTCATTGGTACCCGCCACATGGTTCTATTGGAAGCCAGTGCAGACAAAGGTATTGATATTTCGCAAGGCTATGAGCATACACTTATCCATGTAGGTAAACCGGAAGACTTAGGTGTCATGGCGCATTTGTGCGGTCAACTCATTTGGAAGCGCAACGCTCAGCAGTCCTGGGCAGAGTTCACAGAACGCTTTGGCATGCCGCTCATCAGCGCGACTACTAATAAAACATCGCAGTCTGATATAGACCGAATAGATACCATGCTGGCAGCTTTGGGTGAATCGGCGCGTGCCGTATTGCCGGAAGGCACTTCTATCAAGATTGATCCATTCACCGGTGGTGATGCTTACAAAGTGTTCTATGAACAGATTGAGTGCATCAATGCCGAAATGTCAAAGCCGATAACCGGTGGTACCATGGTCACGGATGATGGTAGTTCGCGCAGTCAGAGTGAAGTGCACGAACGCAACCTTGACGACAAACTGGCGGAATCTGACCGCCGGAAGATCCAATTTGTGGTAAACAATCAGCTCATCCCAATTATGCAATACTGGGGATGGCCGGTTAATCCGGAAACGGACAAATTCCAATGGGATGACACGTTTGATTTGACACCTAACCAGCATTGGAACATTGTCAACCAGATCTTGAACCGCTACACCGTGGATCAGGAATGGATTGCCAAGACATTCAATGTACCTATCTTGGAAGAACGTCAGGAACCGCAGTTTGTAAACGAACCAAACGAAAATGACGAACCACATCCGAATAATGGCTCTATAAGCAGAAATTTCCGTTAGGGAGTGCGTCAAAGGGCAAAGCGCCACTCCCACGCTTATATACGCCCGTCAGAGGTGAAGGCAGGATGAGGCCGATGGCGGCGGCCATTGGAAAGGGAACGCAGGAACTGGCTGAACAGATTGCCAAACGGATTTATGATGGTGAAACACCGACATCAGACCGCCGCTTGTTGCAGAGTTGCGCACAAGATCT
Source organism: Rickettsiales bacterium (assembly GCA_017477855.1). Classification (GTDB taxonomy): domain Bacteria; phylum Pseudomonadota; class Alphaproteobacteria; order Rickettsiales; family Deianiraeaceae; genus UBA4311. The sequence continues at coordinate 1,296 of JAFUUN010000053.1, forward strand.
TATGCAAGGTGTGCATAAAGGACTTGGCAAACGTGAGGTCGATTGGGATAGCCCTGATGCCGGTATGATCCAGCACCTTACAGAAAATGTCTATCAGTTTGCAGCCGCTAAGAACTACCATGAGTTGCGAGACTTGACAGATGCAGTCCATGATGGTGACAAAGTACGTAGCTTTGAAGATTATGAGAAAGAGGTAAGCGGTATTGTCGGAAAGTATAACCGCGACTGGCTCCGAACTGAGTACAACCAAGCTATTGCTGCATCCCAATCAGCAGCCAGATGGAATGAGTTCAAACGGCATGAGAATGAAATGCCATATCTGAAATACCAATGCGTATTGGATGAGAACACCCGTCAGGAACACCGAATACTTGATGGCATTATCAAACGCATGGATGATGAGTTCTGGGATGAGTACATGCCACCTAATGGTTGGGGATGTCGGTGTGAAGCAATACAGTTACCGGGTAGTCATTACCAAGAGACACCCAATAAGGATATCCATCCTTCCGGAGTGCCGGACATGTTCAAGACGAACTTTGGTAAAAAGGGAATTGTATTTCCTCCGGAGCACGCCTATTATAAGGGCATACCCAGAAAGGTTTGGAACGGACTGGAGAAAGAAATCAGGACGGGTGTCCTAAAATACTATAGTAATGCAGCGGAAGCCTCAATGCCTGTTTCAAAGGAATTGGCTGAGCATAGCAATCTCCAAAGTGGGAAATTACTATTAAAGAAGAAATCTCTGCATCGCCTGTTAAACCATACACGAACAATAGAGGAGGTCAAGGCTGCACGATATATATGGATCCATCCGGAGGAACTGCATTTTGAGCGAGTAAGTCCATTGGGTGAAGGCAAAGATCTTACCAATCCTATTGAACTGGCTAATGTAGAGGGGAAGCGCAAAAGAGGTGTTACGGAATACCTGCAATACTCATTCAACTATGGCAAACATACCTACCAAATCAAGTTGGAGCACCATAAGAATGGTTTTGAACAGTTCTATTCATACACCGAATAAAAAGAAGAAATCCCTATAACCACGAGCTTCACACGCCCTTTGTGGAAATAGAGATTTCTAAAAGTGCTGCAAAGATACAACAAATTTTTGATATATCCAAATTTTTGAGCAAAAAAAACGCATTTTTTATGTCAAAACATACAGAAGATAATCTCCAGAGGCTAATTGAGGCTGTTGCACGCAGAGGACAGGCACCTTTGTTGGTCACTGTTGGTAAGGTGTCAAACATAGATGAGGATAAGCGGATTTGCGACATCGCCATTGATGATGATCTTACGCTTAACAATTGCCGGCTGAATGCAATTATTGATTCGTATGATAATCGGCTGCTGATAGTGCCAAAGGAGAATAGTATGGTTGCATTCATCGCTATAGGTGGCAAATTGACAGAACCGCTCATCATTGCTTATTCAGAAATTGAGAAAGTGCTGCTGACAATAGGAGAAAGTGACATCATCATTGAGGATGGCAAAATAGAAATGAACGGTGGCGATCTCGGAGGACTGATTAAGATTGAAGAACTCAAAAAGAATCTTGACCAACTTAAAAACTACGTAGAGGCACTAAATACGGCTGTGTCAACAGGACTGTCCGCCGTCGGAGAAAGTACCGCTGCAAGCGGAAGCGCCGGTAAAACAGCATTCACAGCAGCTATGGCAGGTAAATCTATCAACTTCCAGGATATGGAAGATGACAAAATAACACACTGATGAAAGGAATACAACTGACACAAGACACTTTTGAACCGATAGTAAAAGATGGTTCCATGCAAATCGGCACAACCAATGAACAGAACGCACAGATCATCATTCTGGCGGAGCGTGGGGAGTTCAAGGAACATCCTCAACTCGGTGTCGGTCTATCCCAGTTCTTGAAAAGTGTTGGGCGTGAACGTGAGTTGGTTCGCGCTATCAGGATCCAATTGGCATTAGACGGCATAAAGAATCCTGAAATATCGTTCAACGAAGGTAAACTACAGGTAAAACTATGAGACAGATCAAAGAAATCATCATCCACTGTTCCGCCACTCCGGAAGGGCGGGATGTGACAGTGAGCACTATTCGCCAATGGCACAAGCAACGTGGCTTCCGTGACATCGGCTATCATTATATCATCTACCGTGACGGATCCATTCACGCAGGCAGACCCGAAGCACAACAGGGTGCGCATTGCACTGGTCACAACGCATGTTCCATCGGCATCTGCTATGTCGGAGGCATGGAACGTGATATGTCCGAACCGAAGGACACACGCACACCGGCGCAACGCAATGCCCTCTTGGAACTCTGCCGCGAACTCAAACAGCGGTACCCGAACGCCACCATTCACGGACACAATGAGTTTGCCAACAAAGCCTGCCCGTCATTCAACGTCAGACAATGGAAGGAGGAAGTTGACCTATGACAGAAGAAATCATCCGCATCATCATTGAAGCACTCATGAGCGGCGCACTCATCATTACACTCGTTACGCTGCGCTCTACCAAGAAGAAAGCTGCTGAACAGGCTAAGTCTATTGAAATAGACAATGACAAAAACATCATGCAGAACTTTCTCGAATATATTGTTGAACCACTAAAAAAAGAAGTCAATGGATTACGTAAAGATGTGCGCAAATTCACACGCGCTATTGAGAAAATCAACGATTGCCCTCATGCTGCTGACTGCCCTGTGCGCCGTGAGCTGCAAAACGGTCAAGAATGCCCAACAGACTGCCCTGTCGCAACGGATAGAACAGAACAATGATCTGACCCAGCACACCGCGTCTGAAACACAACTCCAGACCACGCAACAATCATCTGACACGGGTACCACGGACACCGAAGTGGATGAGGTCATTGAGGAAACGACATGGAGCGCTCCGGATAGCACCGGCACGCAGCACCCCGTCAAGACTACCAAGACCAACCGCCACACATCTACCGGCAAACGCAATAACGTCCAGACAACGAACACAACCAGCGCACATGCTGTTTCGCAATCTGACGTAAACGATAATTCCAAAGTGACCGCTGAGCAAGATGAGAAAACAAGCAGTAAGACCTCAACAAAGACCAGTACACCGGCATGGCTCATCGCACTCATCATAGGCGTCATCGCAGCTGCTGTCATCGTCATTTTGGTTATACTTAGACATTACCGCATAATATGATTACCGTAACATCACAACAATCCACGCTTGATTTGGCTCTCCAGCACTGCGGAAGTATGGAGGCGGCGTTTGATTTGGCTGTCCTGAATGGTCTGAGCATCACGGATGACCTCGCCGACGGCCAACAGTTAGACATTCCGGCTGCATTGAGCAAGGATGTTACGAACTATTATGCCGTGCATGATATCCGTCCGGCTACAGCCATCACTAAGGAAGCCATCAATGACATCATCGGTTCCGGCGAAGGCATTGAGTTCTGGGCAATTGAATACGATTTTGTTGTATCTTAAAAAAACATAATTATGACACACTTCATTGATTACTTGGCTGACCTTCTCTATGAACGTCGCCTTAAACGCGCAATCGCGAAAGCTGACAACATGCAAAAACTTACCGGCCATGTTTATATGGTCCTCATGGTGAAGGGTCGCCTCGTTGTCAAAGCAAAGAAAAACCTTAAACAGCTCATCAAGATGCACAAATTGGATTGCAAGATCCAAACACTTGAAGAGGCTGCTTTATATATCACTCCAAAATAATTGTTATGGCACAGTCGAAAATTGAACTTATCCTTGAAATGAAGGAACGCATCAAAACCAACCTAACCAAGGCGAAAGATGCGGTCAGTCAGTCCACCAAGGATATGCAGGATAAATTGAACCACTTGAAGGGCACCTTCGTCAATGCCTTTGCCGAGATGCGGAAAGAGATTCCAATTTTCGACAAAGCCATCCGTATGCTCAAAAACCCGATTGCCTTAGCCGTAAGCGCGTTTGCTGCGCTGCGTGCAGGAATAGGGAAACTGAATGAGTTCGCGGCGCAGTCCAGAGAACTATACAATGCACAAGCCGAAGCAGAAACCAAACTGGCTGCCGTCATGCGCAATACAATGGGCGCACGAGCGGATGAAATAAACAGCATCAAAGCACTCGCCTCCGAACAGCAACGCCTTGGTGTCATTGGTGATGAAGTGCAGCTTGCCGGTGCACAGGAACTCAGCACCTACCTTACCAAAGCCGACAATCTCAAAAAGCTTATGCCGGTGATGAATGACATGGTGGCACAGCAATATGGCTTGAATGCAACACAGGAACAGGCTACATCCATCGCTACCATGATGGGTAAGGTCATGGATGGTCAGGTTGGCGCACTCTCCAGATATGGCTATAAGTTTGATGAAGCGCAGGAAAAGATTCTCAAATTCGGTACCGAAGAAGAACGTGCCGCCACACTCGCAGATGTAGTGTCTGCATCCGTTGGTGGTGTGAATGCCGCCTTAGCACAAACACCAGAAGGTGCTCTCAAACAATATGAGAATAACTTGGGCGACTTGCAAGAACGGTTCGGTGGCCTCTTTACTGCCATTTCAGCTGCATGGCTACCCGTCCGCAATGCTATAATGTCCGGGTGGGAACGCGTGGTGACTGTCTTTGAACGAAACAAAGACCGCATCATTTCCGCGGTCAGCACCATCGCTAATTTCATCGGCTCTGCTATTAGTGGTGTCTTTACGGTGCTTGGTTGGATAAAGAATGCTTTTGCCTTTATGTACGAATGGCGCGAAGTCATCTACGGCGTAGCTGGAGCCTTTATCCTCCTTAATGCAAAGATGATCATAACAACCACCATCACAACTGCGCTGGCAATCAAAGAGGCTCTGCTGACAGCTGCACAATGGTTGCTAAATGTAGCCATGTCCGCAAACCCAATCGGCATCATCATTGTTGCCATCGGTGCGCTCATCGGTGCCATTATTGCCTTGTGCCGCCGTTATGAGGGATGGACATCCGTCTGGAACGCAGTC
>JAFUUN010000054.1 GCA_017477855.1 Rickettsiales bacterium
CTGCTACGGCTGGCACATTTACACCTGACGGCTTGGTTGATATAGATGAGTTTGCAAAAAAGCTTGAAAACAAAATTGGTCACCCTAAGGACAGTAGAGCGGCGCAAAAATACCAAAATATTATCATAGAGCACAGACAAAAAGCAGAAAACAACGAAGAAAAAACCGCATTTAGTGAATACAAAAAAGCATACGAACAATTCAAAAAACACTTTGAACAAGATGGATTGCAACCAAACGTTCAACACGTGGAACTGACGGAAGAAGAAATGAAGGAATTGAGCAATCTTACTGATCGGTTAGCAAAAGCAAAACAAGAAGCTGCTAAAAAACAACCAAAAGGTTTGATGAGATGGAATAGAAAAAAGGAAATTGGCAGACATGGTTTTGATAGTTCGTAGTGGGTGGTTTTTTTGAGAAAGTTTGACAAGGTTGAAATAAATCAAGATGTTTTGCTAAAAAGTGGTTGCGCGGCCGCAGGCCTTGACTTGTCCAGGGTGGAGGCGGTCGGCAGCGGCCGCGCATGCCAAAGCCCCCGCACGTCCAGTGATGCAAAGTGCTTTTCGTGCGAAGGGGCTTTGGCGTAAAGACCCGCAATTTTTTAAATTTTTTGATGTTTATACTGCAATTTTTTTTCAAAACCCGTGTTGCGCTGCCCGAGGCCACGCCCTCGCCGTTTGGCTGCGCCTCGCTCCATCCGCCCTCGCTGCGCTCGGGCTTCGCTCATCGGCCAAACGCGCTCCGCGCTGGCGCAACAAATTTCAACCAATGATAACAACATTTTCATTGACTTTTAAATAAAACAGTATTGACTTTATTGGTTTGAGTTTTTCTATGAGACGTATGGGTTTTGTTGTAGGAGTTGTACTATTGTTGGTTGTGTTCTTAATTGGCTTTAAATACAAAGCTTTTTTAGAGACAAAAAAACCCAACAAATCACTTTTTAACATCGTGCTTGTCGGTGCCGCTGGCTCTGGAAAAGGCACACAAGGCGACATTTTGAAGAAGGAAATGAACCTGTTGCAGGTTTCAGCTGGTGAATTGTTGAGAAAACACCGTGAAGCCAATGGAAAATACGCTGCGACCATCAACGAATACATTGACAAAGGCCAGCTTGTGCCAGTTGAAGTGACGCATGCACTAATCAAAGAGCACATCACAAACAACGTTCTTTGCAAAAATTGTAAATACAATGGTGTCATTTTTGACGGCTTTCCAAGAGCGATGGAACAGTTGTATTTCCTTGACAGTTTCTTAGCAGAGAGTGGCAACAAAATTAATGCAGTTGTCTTCATAGATGTTCCAGAGGAAGTGCTTTTGGAGCGCTTGATGGGCAGATTTGCATGCAAGAAATGTGGTGAGAACTACCACAAGGTCTCGAAACCAACAAAGGTTGAAGGCGTTTGTGATGTCTGCGGAAGCCACGAATTTACATCGCGCAGTGATGACAAAAGTGTTGATGCAATACGCTCCCGCTTCAAGATTTTTGAGGAATCCACCAAACCTGTGTTGGATACCTACGCAGAGCGCGGCATTGTCATCAAGGTTGACGGCAACAAAAAACCAGATGAGATTGCGCAGAACATCATGGAAGAATTGAATAAAATCAAAAACAAATAATATGAAATCTCATTGCAAAACCGCCTTTCTTTGTGTATCTTTGATGGCACTTTTGGCTTGTGCGGCGACAAATAAAAGCATTGTTGCAAACACGGTTGTTGACAAATCGTTGCCTTCGTTGGAGGATACATATGGTGTTTAGAAGGTTTTTACGGTTGAGCAATCTGACAAAAAAGTGTGCTATGTTTCAAGCAATCCGGTGGAGACAAATGGCAATCATCACAATCACCGCGATCCATATGTCATGGTTGCATTCTTCGGTAACGGCAAGCAAGAAGTTAGCATCAGTGCAGGATATACATACAAAATGAAGTCAGTTGTTGCAGTAAGCATTGATGGACAACAGGAAAGATTTATTGCTGAAAATGAGAACATCGCTTGGGCTGAAAAAATTGGATCTGATAAACAAATTATTCAGAAAATGTTGCAAGCTGGCAAGTTCATGGTGTTCTCAGAATCCAACAATGGAACATACGCTGTTGATGTCTACTCGCTGGCGAACTTCAAGGAGGCATTGGCGCGCGCCGCATCGCTCTGCAAAGATAACTAATCGGCAATCAAGTGAACGTGAAAATGGAACACGACCTGACCCGCACTCTTTCCGCAGTTTGTAGCTAATTTATACTCTTTCACACCTAGCTTGGCCGCAATTTCAGGAATTGTCTGAAAAAAGCGTGCTACAACATCAGGTGTTGCCTTGGCCACAAAATCGCTGTAATTTACATACTCACCTTTTGGGATTATTAACACATGCACGCGCGCAATTGGGTGTAAGTCCTTAAAGCACAGTAAATCGTCATTCTCAAAGACCTTGTCAGAAGGCAACTCACTGCGCAAAATTCTTGCAAAAACATTGTTCTTGTCGTATTCCATAAACTAACCGCGATACTCCTCTTTCACGATTTTTTTGAAGCCACCGGGCGTCTTTTCAATGGTTGTTTCTTTGTATCTTTTGTTCTTGTTTTCAACTTTTTTTACGACTTTTCCATCTTTACTGACCTCAACATTTTTACCTTCCTGTGCATCTTTTGCCATCTTTGCTTGCTCTGCTATCATCTTGTTCATCTCCTCTTCATGATATTTCATGGCTCTGTCAAACTCTCTGCGACTGGCTTCAAAAACATCATTCATGCGGCGCATTTCAGAGTTAAAAATATCCTCAATATAAACTGGCTTTGGCTCTGGTTTGAGGAAATATTTCAATGATGGACCAAATGTTGAAAATGCGAAGAATTTAGCGCACAATATCAACTCCGCAACCATTCCGAGAATGGCAATTCTAACGCAGTATTTGCTTTTGTTTTCGTTGTTGCAGAAGATATATTTCCACACGGCGACCGCGATAATTCCGAGTAAACTAAAAATAAAACCAGTGAAAAAACTTGCGATTTTTGCCCATTTGTTAACTCTCTCATCAGGCCAGTCATTGGTCCTAAATTTCTTTACTTTATCAAGAGATTTACTAAAAAAATTACCAAACTTTGACATAATAACAACACAAAAACAGTTTTTACTTACTCACTTTTTTCTTGTTGTCAATAGGTTTTTTGCAAATTATATTGTAGGTTTATTTTTATAGGTTTATTTTTGCGCGGCCGCAGGCCTTGACTTGTCAAGGGCGGAGGCGGTCGGCAGCGGCCGCGCATGCCAAAGGCCCCGCACGTCCAGTGATGCAAAGTGCTTTTCGTGCGAAGGGGCTTTGGCGTAAAGACCTGCAATTTTTTTAATTTTTTGATGTTTATACTGCAATTTTTTTTCAAAACCCGTGTTGCGCCGCCCGAGGCCACGCCCTCGCCGTTTGGCACCGCTACGCTCCTCCTCGCTACGCTCGTCGGCCAAACGCGCTCCGCGCTGCGCAACATATATTATTTCTTCTTCTCAACAGGACGCCTAAAATCCATGAAAAGCTTATAACACAGCACATCGTCATTGAAATGGTCAGCCATGTTCCTGCAAATTTTTGTTTGCAGCCAGCATTCTTCATCTGTTCTGCAAAGATAATCATCCTCCTCTTGTTCTTCTTCCCGCAACACCGGAACAATATTTTCCAAATAATTATAATACTCACCAGCTCTCTTGCAGTCCTTCATGTTGAGTGCAATATATGAAAACGGTAGAATGTGATCAACCTGAATGTTCTGCACATTATTCTCAATTACATACTTACCATTTCTGTCATCAAAAACATTCCAACGACCGCCAACAACTTTGCATTTATAGCTCCCATCATCACGTTCTTTGTAAGGAAGAATATTCAGCTTTGGTTCTACCAACGAACTATCAAATAGCACCCAATCCTTGGTATTAAAATAGCAATCCGGTATCGTGATAATCACATCATCCTCCATGTGGTGCAACTTGATGCCTCGCTGGTTACCATAATGCACCGATATTTTCCTCCTTATCTTATCAAGTTTAGAAATCTTGCAGCCGTATTCACGCACTGTTTTTAAGTCGTCTTGTTTAATGTTGTGGTTGTATAGGTTATTTTCAACTGTCGTATCAGCGTGCGCAATCGCGATAATACCGCAAAAGCACCACGCCGACAATGTAATTCTTGCAAACAGCTTCAACATATTTACAATGACTTGATTGTGTCAACCAACTCTTTTACATGTTTGTTTGCCATTTCTATTTTCTTATCTTCTTCAAGAGTAAATTGATAACCACCGCTGCAAACAAAGCCACTCCACTGAATGCTGCAAAGATTTGCTAACTGCATAAATGATGGCATGAATTCACCAATCTCAAAGTTCTGCGCAGCATTGTGCTGATACATCTCCGTTGGCGCGCCAGCTGTTGTAGAAACAATGAGTTTTTTTCCTTCCAGAGCCTTGCCATTTGAGCCATAGGCAAAGCCGTGCGTGAGGACATCTTCAAACCATTTTCTCATGATTGATGGACAGTTATACCAGAAAAATGGGAACTGCAACACAATTACATCCGCCTTCACAAGCTTCTCCTGTTCTGCATTTACATCAATTTTGTAGTCAGGATACAACCCAATCAAATCATCAAACTCTGCCTCTGGAAACTCCTTTTTCAAACCCGCCAAGATAGCTTTATTAGCCACCGAATGTGCCAAATCAACATGGCCTGAAACAACTAACAACTTTGTCATAAACACACAAAACTATTTTTTATCCTCCTTCACGGTGAAGAATTCCAGCATGTCGCCAACTTTTAGCTCGTCAATTTTTTCAAGCCCAACACCGCATTCTTGACCACTTTGCATCTCCTTGACACTTTCCTTGCCGTGCTTCAAGCTGTCGCATTTGGTCTCAAAAACGGCCTCACCATTACGCATCACAGCAACGTTCGTTCCAATCATCGCCTTGCCGTCTTTCACCAAACAACCCGCAATTTTACCAACTTTTGATATTTCAAATATGGCCTTGACTTCTGCATGCCCGACAACTGTTTTCTTGATGACTGGCTTCAATTTGCCGCTCAAAATGTCTTTCACATCGTCAAACAGCTCGTATATTATCTTATAATCACGGATTTCCACACCTCTGCGTTCGGCCTCGTCAAGCACCTTTTTGTCGCATTTTTGTGTATTGAACGTGAAAATTCTACCTCCACATGTGCCAGCAAGCAAGACATCGCTCTCGTTCACTGTACCAATTCCAGTATGCGCAATACGTAATTCCAGTTCCTCACCTTCCATTTTTTCAAGCGTGCCGACAATGGCTTCCAAGCTTCCTTTTGTGTCTGCCTTGATGATAAACGACACTTTTTTCTCGCCGTTATCACCCTGCATGCGCGCAAATGCATCGGCCGCAGACAACCCAGCTTTGGCATTCAACTCATCTTGTCTGGCCTTCTCCTTGCGATATTCAATCATCTCTTTGGCATCGGTCTCCTTTATCAC
>JAFUUN010000055.1 GCA_017477855.1 Rickettsiales bacterium
GAACGCTTCCATGGCATGGAAGAGGTCTTGGGTTCGAGTCCCAATGGTTCCACCATCTTGCTAAATAATTAAAATCGTTGCGCTGCCCGAGGCCACGCCCTCGCCGTTTGCAATCTCCTCGCTCCGCTACGCTCCACTTCGTCCAGCAAACGCGCTCCGCGCCGCGCAACACATATCACTTGAATTCACTTGAATATTAAAATTATCTTTCTCAACTGGCTCGACCGCTGATATGAGAAGGTCAAGTTGTTTTAACACATTGTTGAGGATTACTGCCATTTCTGCATGCACAGTGATAGTTTCAACAAGATATTCTTACGGCGGAGAAATTACGTTTGATCAAATAAAAGGTGAAATCAACTGGGATGACCCGAAGTTTCTGGTTGAAGCACAACACAACTATCAACTTGCTAAGGAAATCCAAAAGGATGCCAAACGACGCAAACAGCTTCGAAGAGATGGAAAAACAGACGATGAAATCAAGGAAATAATAAAAAAAGAGCGCGCTGATAGAGAGAATGCGAAACTTACACAATTTGCATCAAAAAAGGCAGAGCAACAACCGGCGGTTGTAACAAAGAAAGAGAATGAAGAACCAGAGAACCATAAACTGCAACCTGCTGATTTTGGTTATAGCGAAGATGATGAATATCATAACAACTTGCATGACATAACCGTAAAGACAGAAATTAACAACTGTTATGATGCCTATCGCAGTGGATACAAAGATGCACTTGCAGACATGGGAGGATATGGAAGAGTAAATTACAGTGCACCTGCTGTGCTTGAGCCACTACCATCACCAGAACCAACATACACGATCAGCAAACCAAAATATAAATCTGTTTCAGCAAAAAATTTCACTCCGCCAGTACCAGTTCTGCCAAGTGGAAGGATTGTTGTTGTCAATGAAAACGCATTCGTAAGGAAATATGACAATAACTTTTTAGCCCAAAAACAGCGCGAGGGATATGTTATGTTAAACAGTCCAGATGACAAAGATGACGGTTTTGTATATGAAAAAGTGCCAGCAAGCAAACGATTTGTGTCAAGTAAAAAGATAGCCGCAAAAGCGCCAGTTCCTACAAAGCGCACTCTTTATGCCGATGTCAGAGCAACAAATGATAATAGAGTTATCAAAAATAACATTCAAAAAGAAGAAGCAGGCGCAGCGGATTTTTATGATAACGATGTTAGTAAATATCAAATAACATATGATTTCACAAAAAGCGATAGTGAAAATGACAGATTGGCGCATATCAGAATGCCAACCGTGAGCTATAATGGAAACAGTTTTTCAGAATTTGATAGATCTGGCACGGATAGCGCGATGTATGCACTTACTGATGAAGAGAGAACAAAGAAAATCCAGCAAGCAATGTTAAATCAATCAAGTCAAGCGAGAAAAAAAAGAAAACAAGCAAAGAAAGATGCAAAAAAAGCCAAAAAACAAGCGGAAGAAAAAATAAGTAAAGAAGAAAAAGCACTTCAAAATGAATTAAAAAAATATCACGAGCAGAAAAAAGAGGATGCAAAAAAAGCCATAGAATACACCAAGGACATTCAGATGCAATTGCCATCAAAGATTGAAATGTCTGAGATTGACAAGATTGAAAAACTTGATGTCCAAAAAGATGACGAACAAAGAGATGATATAATAATTCTTAACAACGATGTCAATGTTGGACAAACAATTAATCTGAAAAAGAATGGTCTAACACCAGCACAGATTGATGCCAAAAACATTGGTGCACCATATCCACGTGTACGAGAGGATAAAAACAGATTGAAGCAAGTCTTACCACAAAGCATAGCACAAGTTAGTTATGATAAGAACAATCGACATCTTGCACCAGTGGTGTTTGAAAACAAAGTAGGTGAAGACATTATAAAGCATTTTAATGACCCAAATTCAGTTGAGTTTGTCCGCACGTTTATCAATAATGTTGGCAATGTGGATATAGAGGATGATGATGGAAACACTCTTTTGATGCACGCAGTAGCAAACAAGCACCAATCTATGATTACAATGTTATTATCCGAGGGAGCAAATCCAAACTTTAAGAACAAACTTGGTTTTACTCCAATGCATCTTGCTGCATCAAATGGAGATAACAAGGCAATGCATTATCTAACAATGGCTGGTGGAAATCCAAATCTGCGAGACAATGATGGAAATACGCCATTTATGTATTCAGCAATGATGTGTGATAAGGAGACGAATAAACTTATGATAGATATGGGCGGTGATGTTAGCATGGTCAATAAATTAAATAAGAATAAGAATATACTTGATTATGCATACAATAACAAAGATAGATCGGTGCAAGGATTTTTGATGGAGAAATATAAGGCAGCGATTAAAACAAAGTCAAAAGATTTGACAAGAGAGTAATAAATGTCATTAAAATCAAAACCAAAAACCGAGCCGAATGTGCTTATACTTCCTTCGTGGTTATTGTTCGTTTGATAAGTTTCAGACTCTTTTCAGCTGCATTATTCAATGGACCTTCTATAATAGAAGTTGTACCATCGGCCTTGATGATTTTTGAAATAATTTTTGTATTTGAAGCCAAATCGGTAGATGAAGCTGCAGTGCTAACGCTTTTTGTGTCTGATTGTTTTGATTTTGTTGATCCGCTGCCAACTACTTTGAATATTTTTACTCCTTTATCTATTGTATTAGCTATATTATTGACAGTGCCACTCTGGTGATATAAAAGAGCTGCTTCCCTCTCTTTTTTTGACTGCGCCCAATTTACAGCAAGCCCAGCAATACCGCTGACTAAACCGATTGTTCCACACACTGCGGCTAAAACAATTCCTAATGTTCCACCCATGAAAACGGCAAAACATGCTGCGCCAACACCGAAAACAATAGCACCCACAAAACCAAACACACCATCCCTACCATTGTTTGCACTTTCAATTGTTAGCATAAAAAATCAACCAAAACATTATTGATTAATTTTAATATAATGTCAAAACTTTTTAGTAAAAAAACTCTTGAAATTTAAATTATCCATTCAATCAAAGTTTGTTCTATTGGGGACATAGTTCAGTTGGTTAGAACGCCTGCTTTGCAAGCAGGAGGTCTGGGGTTCGAATCCCCATGTCTCCACCAGCTAAAATTAACCGTTGGCGACTTTCTTATCTTGCTCTGTTAAAACCCGCCACTGATTTATGTTGCGCTGCCCGAGGCCACGCCCTCGCGGTTTGGCTACGCC
>JAFUUN010000007.1 GCA_017477855.1 Rickettsiales bacterium
CCCCAATGCTTTGAAGGTAGAGGATTGATTTTAATTTGCAAGAAATATTCAAATAAAAAAAATCTCTCAAATTGTCAACAGCCCTATCAAACTAAAATAATTCTCGGTTGTGTTGCCCAAAAGCCACCGTCCCCGCGGTATATCCTTGTAATGTACCTTGACAATAATCTAAACCCTCTTCCAGTCAATCATATTTCTGATGAGTGATAGTAAGAGCAGAAGTAAAAACTGGAAGTCAAAAAAAACAAAACAAGATTGGTTGGAGAGAATGCTTCTTGCCAAAGGAGTAGATGGGCGCGCAGCAAAGATTGCTTGTTCAATCAAAAACAACGTGATGATTGTGGTGTATGCTCTTATCCTAACTTTCACATTCAAGACGTTCTTCTATGATAACTTCAAGATACCATCTGGTTCAATGAACCCGTTGCTACTTAACGGAGACAGAGTGCTTGTCAACAAGTTCTATTATGGATATACCAGATTTTCCTTTCCGTTTGGATTAATGAAGTTCAAGGGACGCATTTTATCCAACCGCACACCACAGCGCGGGGAAATTGTGGTCTTCAAGCTTCCACAAGAGGAGGATACGGATATTTTCTACATTAAGCGCATCGTTGGTTTGCCTGGGGATAAAATCCAAGTAAAGAAGGGAATGTTATATGTCAATGACAAGCCAGCTACATATTACGAGCAAGGGGTCTTGGAGGCAGAAAGTGCAACCAACCACAATGCTTTTCCATCAATGAAATATACAGAGGTCAACAATAATGGATATTCATATAGCGTGCTGGTGAGTGATCCACGTTCATTGGTGGGGAATACAGGGGCATATATTGTTCCAGAAGGATATTATTTTATGATGGGGGACAACAGGGACAACTCCAAGGATAGCCGCTTTGCTGACTTTGGGCCTATACCATTTACGCATATCATCGGCAGAGCAGAGAGAATATTCTTCTCCACGGCAAACGGACAGTTTAACTACAATAGAATATTTGCAAACATTCAGGCGGTTTATAACGCGGAGTTTGACAGTGAGAATTAGGTGTTGTGCTGCCCGAGGCCACGCCCTCGCGGTTTTTTATCTCCTCGCTCCACAGCCCTCACTCCGCTCGGGCTCCGCTCGGAGTAAAAACTCGCTCCGCCCAGCGCAATAATAATTGACAAAAAGAAGATTAACTTGCGCAAACATAAAGCACTTTTAAAACCAGCACTGCCAAACAATGATGCTTGGAAAAACGCTCCGCGCCTCTCCGCTCCTCGCACAAACCAGCTCCGCGCTGCGCAACAATCCCAGTCCAATTCGGGGAGTAACCAAGCACAAAGCACAGGAACAAGTTGTCTCGTTTCACGTAATTCTCTGTTAAAACATGCCACCAGTTTATGTTGTGCCGCCTGCGGCCACGCCTTTGTGGTTTGTATTTCTTTAATAGTTGACTATTTTACAATTTTTGATAGAATACATCTGCTTTAAACGTTTGTTGATATGATGGGAAAACGTATTGGTAATTTTGTGCACACGCAGGTCTGGAATGATTTTGTTTATACAGAGATACAACAGAAAAATAAACAATTGAAAGAAGACAAGGCAAGGTTGCAACAAGAAAACAAAAACTTGTCAAAAGAAATTGAAGAATTGCGTGTACAAAATGGTAATTTTGAACAACTCCAAGAGGAAAACGGGTGGCTGAACAATCAAAATAGTGGACTACAACAGACTATTGCGTCTCTACAAAAACAACTTGTGATACAAGAGGCTCAGATTGATAAATTGACAAAAGAAGGTCAGCGCAAGCAAAACGACATTGACGCACTGCAAAACAGTGTGCAGCAACTGACATTAATGAATCAAAAACCGATGGATCATGGTGGGGCGCCGAACTACAATATGCATAGTCCTCTATCTCAGAATAACGAGTTGTTGGCAAAGATTCATGAGTCGCAGGACGCAAGTAAATGGCAAGACGCGTCAACACAAACTGGTTTTGAAAGCGAAAAAGAAGATGAAAAGGAGGATAAAAAAGAAGATAAAAAGGAAGAAGAAGATAAAAAGGACCAACCACACACACGGATAAATATGGCTGGTATCGAAATATTGAAAGAAGAGCGCACAGAGGAATATTATAAAAATAAAATGAAAAAACAAAAAAAGAAAAACAAGAAAAAAAATAACAAAAGAAAAACAAATCAACAAAATCAACAAGAGAACAGGTGGAACAATGCAGACCAGTGGGGCGATGACGAATACACGATTAAACGCGTCTATGGCGGTAATAAAGCAAAGTACAACCATGGTGGCTACGGAAAAAGAGGTTATCAATAAGAGAGTCTGTTTTATTGCTATTTTCTGCAAGTTTTTTTGTTTTAATCCCCTTGACAATTAACAAAAATTGCTGATTTTCTGTTGAAGCTATTTACACATGCTGGGCAACATAAACGGCAAATTCAAAATTTCAATAGAATACTTGCAAACATTCAGGCGATTTACAATGAGGAGTTTGATGTTGAGAACTAGATGTTGCGCTGCCCGAGGCCACGCCCTCGCGGTTTTTCATCTCCTCGCTCAATCCGCCCTCGCTGCGCTCGGGCTCCGCTCGGAGAAAAAACTCGCTCCGCGCTGCGCAACATTACTTTTGTAATTTCAAAGTCAATACAAAAATTTAACAGAGCTTTTATTTTCCATACAAAATTCTAATTATAACAGCATAAACCCCTTGACAATTAACAAAAATTGCTGATTTTCTGTTGAAGCTATTTACACATGCTGGGCAACATAAACGGCAAATTCAAGAAGGCGAAGGCAGCGATAAAGAAAAAGCAGGAAGAGTTAAATCTCAAAAAGCTCAAAGATGGGGTTTTCCCTTATGCATGTCTGGTCGCAGATGACGTGATGCTAACGAAGAACGGTGAGGTCTTCCAGATGATTGAAATTCTGTTGGATGATTTCAAGGACAATCAGGAAGGCGGACTACGCGAACACATAAGAAAAGCTATTGACTATAACTCTGGTAGTTTGAATACAGCATTTTGGATACAGACAGTTAAAAAGAGGAAGGTCAATATTACAAAAAAAAACAATGCTAACAGCAAATTGTTCTTGAAGAAAATTAGTCAAACAGCAGAAATGAATGAAAACTCACTCAATAACTATTCTACATACATTTACATCACAGTCATTAAGCAAGGAACAACTTTCAAATTACAGCCAAAGAAAATCAAGGATTACTTTTTTGCTACATTTTTGAATTATACACACGATCAATTTGTGCAGAAGATAATTGGTGATGTTCGTAAGACAACGGAGAATATAGTTAGCATGTTGGCGCAATATCGGCCAAAAATATTGGGTGTCAGGCGCGGTGATGGATGTGAATATTCTGAACTGATTGAAAAGTTGTATTTTTTGATCAATTTTGAAGATAAACAGCAGGTTGTCCGACCAATAGATGTGACGCATTGTGTAAATACTGGGCACTATATGTTCCAGAATGGCATCATTGCAATGAAAAGTGGGCTTACAAATAGGATGAAGATGGGAATGGCATTCTCATTTAAGGAAGTGCCAAGAATTACAATGCCAAATGTGTCGGATATAGTCAATAATACCAGGGCGGAAATGGTGATTACAGAATATGTAACATACATAGACCAAAAGCGTGCAGCAGCACAATTTAGCGAACAAAAAGAGTTTTTGCAGAAAAAAGATGACAAAATATTTCAAGAGAAAGTTGGGCTATCCTTTCTGGATGACAATGTCAATGCAAAATATTGTAAATCATCAATATCTGTTCTGATTTTTGGAAATAGTTATAATGAGTTGCAGTCATTTGTGGCCGAAGCCATTGATTTGTTTTCCAAACATGGGATTGTCATGGCAAGGGAGGATGTAAGTGCGGAGCGTTGCTACTATTCCATGATGCCGGCAAATTTTACATTCACACAACGTCTTACGGTTCATGACGCAAAAGAGATTGGTTGTTTTTGCTATTCATATCATCCACAGGACTGTGACGCAACTGTTTATCTCAATGACCGTGTGCTGTTTAATATTGGGACATTGAAGGGAAATCCTGTTCCGATTGGTTTTGATAAACAGAAGCCAAATACGATTATGGGCGGACGCGAAGGAAGTGGTAAAACTGTTTTTTCAAACTTCATGGCCGCGTCCTATTTGGAGGAGGTTGATGCTAATTTGTATATCATTGAGTTTAATTGCCATTCGCGTGCATTTATTGAAGCCATGGAGGGTCAATGGTTTAGGGTATCAATGGATAAACAAAATCACACAGCGCAGATGAATTTACTTGATTTGGGAATATTCGGTGAGTATAAATCACAGAAGGAGAGCTATCTTTTTGACAGTTTGTCATTGTTGTTGTCTGCAAATAACGTTCTGGTGACGCCAGAGATGACAACTGAACTCCATGATGCAATAGACCAAATCATTGAATTGCACGGGCAAAATCCACGCATTGCATTGCACGATGTGAGGAACATCTTGGATAAATATTCAATCGGGCAAGAGCTGAATGTGTGGCATTCTATTGGTAAGTATTACCACCTGTTTGATAATAGGGACAACATCTTTGAGAAGAGCAATGGCTTGATGGCAATACATATTGATGAAACAGTTGCAAGTAAGTCATTGATTTTGGCTTCTGTTATGAATAATTTGATGACGAATATAACTCAACGCGCAAGTAAGACGGGCAAACCAACAATCATCATCATGGAGGAGCCATTCCTTGCGTTGGGAAATGCTTTCTTCAAGACAAAGCTCAACAGGATGTTGGAGTTTATGGCGGCAAATAAGATTTTCTGCATATTCAAAATTGCTGACTTTGAGCGTGCCAATTCAACCATTGTGGATTTTGGACAGCTTGTCAATTCATGTGGTTTGCAGATACACATAGCTAACAAATTTGCGGACAAAGAATATGGAAAAGTCTTTCACTTGGAAAAGTTGGACTATATGGCGGTCAAAACCCTGGCAATGTATGAGGGGCGGAACATGCTTGTCAAACAGAGGTCTGGAATGTACTCATGTGCGTTTGACTTGAAGCGCTATAAGAAAACACTTAGTTTGTTGTCTGACAGGATTGAAGCCCAGACAAAGATATTGGCAATTAAAGACACTCTGCAAACAGAGAGTGTTGACCGTTGGCTCACGGCTTACTATGGCGACTTTGATACCAATAGCGACGAAGAGACGCGTCTTGCACTGCAACGTGAGCTGCAAGCTATCAAAGATGTTAGAAGGTTGATGGAGAGTTAGGATTTGGTTTCGCGGTGTGGAGTGGGTTTGTTGCGCTGGGCGGAGCGAGTTTGCTGGACGAAGTGGAGCGTAGCGGAACGAGGAGAGTGCAAACCGCGAGGGCGTGGCCTC
>JAFUUN010000056.1 GCA_017477855.1 Rickettsiales bacterium
ACAAACCGTAATGGTGTGGCCTCTGGCAACGCAACATACAAAATTTTCATCCATTTAAATTGACAATTATAAAACTTATTTCATCTGAAAAATATGAAACCATTATCAGCGAAGAATGCTTTTTTTGAGGATTCAATCATCCGTGGAATGTCAAACGTTGCAAAGAAATACGGTGCGCTGAATATGAGCCAAGGATACCCAGAATTTGATCCCCCAAAGGAGATATTAGACAGCATGCAGAAAATGGCACACGAGGATTGCCATCAATACCCAATTTCATATGGAACAACAAACATTCGCGAAGCATTGGTAAAGAAATACAAACACTTTTCCAGCATGGATGTAAATCCTGATGAGGAGGTTGTGGTGGCTTGCGGTGGTACAGAGGCCATGGTTGCAGTTATGTTGTCAATCACAAATCCTGGTGACAAAATTGCAATTTTTGAGCCAGTTTATGAGAACTACAAAACAAACCTCATCCTCACAGGCACGGAAGGTATTTATATCAAATTGACACCTCCTGCATTCACATTCAACCCGGAGGATGTTGAAAATGCATTCAAACAAGGTGCAAAAATACTGCTTATCTGCAATCCATCAAATCCATGCGGAAAGGTCTTCACTATGGAGGAGATGACTATTTTAGCCGACTTGGCAAAGAAATATGACGCATATGTTGTCGTAGACGAGGTATATGAGCACATTGTCTACAAGCCAAACAAAATGGTCTACATGGCAACCTTGCCAGACATGCGCGAGCGCACAATTATTTGCAGTTCAATGTCAAAAACGTATTCCATTACAGGTTGGAGAATTGGTTATTCAATTGCACCAAAGTGGATAACCGACAATATCAAAAAAGTCCACAATTTCTTGACAATCAGTGCCGCCGCACCTCTACAAGAGGCCATCGTTGCAGGTTTGAACTTCGGACAGGAATATTATGATGATTTGCTGGATATGTACACAGCCAGAAGAGATTTAATGTTGCAAGGTCTTGACCGCATTGGAATTAACCACAATGTACCAGAAGGAACATATTTCATGATGCTTGACTTGCGCGACATCATGCAAAAGAGTGGCATTGAAGATGACATAAAATTTGCAGAAGCATTATGTGAAAAGGCCGGTATTGCGGTTGTTCCTTGCAGGGACTTCTTTACCAGTCGTGAAAGTGGATACTTCCGCATTCACTTTGCAAAGAATGATGATACAATCAACAAAGCGCTGGAAAGATTGGAACAAGCAAAGAAGGTGTTTTAAGCAGAAAAACACTATTTCCTCCTCACAACTTTATTTCTGCTAAACGTGCACCATTGGCCAACCTCTTTTATAAATGCAGGCGCGTTTTCTTTATACTTTTCCAGCAGATCCAATCCTTTCTCTTCTGCCAACTCCACAAGCGACTTGTTATACATATTCACACATCTTGTGTGTATGTCAAAAATTCTCTTTGCATCAGACTTTGTTGCATACATTAGTAATTTGGCAAAGACCTTATTTGATACCTGAAAATGCTGGTAGTCAATAGGAAAATCCCAGTATCCACCCCAGATGTCGTAGCCATATTTCTTAAAAATCTTCACCACATCATCGTTGACTTTACCAATGTCTTTTTCCAGTTTGCCTTTTCTGTTAAAACTCCTGTTTAGATACCTCACGCCAGCCGTTGGAACAACTTTCTGTATTTCGTTTGTATCATAATCAATAAACACACAAGGATTTTGAAGGAAATTTACATCAAGCGCCGTGCCAAATGCATGCAAAGAAAGCACTTTTTTCTTACTACAATCAACTTCCCTACAAACAAAACTCTCCGTGCCGTTGAAGTCATCTGGCATTTCAATGCCACCGTGCCAGTTTTTCTTGTATAGTGCTGTTGGATGAATGCTGTTGATATTAAAATGCATTTTCTTCAACTCACTGAAAATCTTTACAACATTGTCTGC
>JAFUUN010000057.1 GCA_017477855.1 Rickettsiales bacterium
AAAATACCACTCATTGGCGCTAATGCACTTCTCACAAATAACAAAATTCTCCTCAATGTCCAGGTCAATTACCTTATCAACCATCAAAAATGGTGGCCTCTGTGGAAGCAACCTGCAAATATCTTCATAACCAAATGATCTTTTATTGGCTAAGTCAGAAAAATCTGGTAATTCATTTTTAATGTTCTTTCTTTTTGACATGCTTACAGTTAAGTCAATATTATAAAATAAAAATCAAGGTTGATCTTCAAATAACTTGAAAATAATCTTCGCAAATTGATATTAAAGTATGCTTACCAAAAAGTTCAACAATCTATCAAGTTTGTCCGCTATAAAAGAGGCATCGGAGATTGCAAAATTTTTGCCAACAATTACAAGTTCATGGAAGGATGATGTGATTTTTTTGTGTGAAGATTTGCGGAATGAGGTCGCGGAATTACTGCATGAGGTTAATCAAGGAGATGGCAACAAACGGCGCATTTTTGAGGAGGTTGGTGATGTAATATTTGTGCTTTGTAGGATTGCTAATCTGTTTGATATAGATGTTGAGACTGCAACAAAACATTCCGTTAAGGAATTAAAACGAAGATTTTTATATTTGGAAGAAAAATATGGTACGGATAAAATAAAAACAGCGAACCAAGATGAGTTTTTTCAGCTTTGGCAGGAAGCAAAGAGTAAAAACTGAATTGTTGTGCGGGCGCGGAGCGCGTTTGTGCGGCAAACGAAGTGATGAGCGAAATACAAACTGTGATGGCGTGGCCTCGGGCCGCGCAACAATAAATTTTTATTGAAAATTAATTTTTGATTGCAATAAACAAGCATGAAATGTGCAAAAGTTGTTCCAGTTTTGTTTGTTGCAGTTGTGGTCACAGGATGCGAAAGCATAAAAAAAGAATATGTAAAGTCAGAAGTTAAGAAAACAGCCATGAATTTAACTGGTGTGAAAGAAGGTAAAGCATGTAAATATCTCGGTTTTATTGGAGATAACAGCGAAACGCAAGCCAAGAAAAATGGAAACGTCAACTTTGTACTCTACAAGACCACCGAAGACGGAACATTCAGCAAATGCACATATGTTTACGGTAAATAATTATTGCTTATAGTAGTCGCTATTGCGATATTTTTCCATTGCATATTTTACAACAACATTACAAATGCCAACCATTGGCAGAGCCAACAGGATACCGAATATACCAAACAATGGTACCGAAACAAGCACCCCGAAGATGACCCAAAGTGGATGTACGCCAAGACGATTTCCTACAATTTTTGGCGTTATAAACCCAGAATCGATAACCTGTCCACCGAGTAAAACAGCCAGTGTTATGATTATTTTTTTCACATCATGCATCTGCGCATAGACGGAACAAAGTATGATTGCTGTGGCAGAATAAAAACCAATATAAGGAACAAATGATGAAAAACCTATCACAATTCCAAGTATGAAAAAGTGCTCTACACCTATTGGAAACAGCATTGCAGCATACATTATAGATAACACGATTGCCGCAATTGTTTGCCCTTCCATGAATTTAAACACGCTATCATACATGTTGGACGATAATTTCTTGGCATCCTTCTGAATACCTACCGGCAGGACTTGAAAAAAAGCTCTTTTTATCTTTTGTGTGTCTTTTAGCATCATGAATGACACGATTGGAGACAGCGCAGACATCCCGATTATGGTAGCCAACTGAGCAGTTGAGCGGAAGGATGCAATTAAGCTTTTTTTGGCGTAATCAATAATATTGTCTGACAAATTTTCAACACACCATTCCAATATTCCATTAATAGTTTCTGATGAAAACTTGCCAGCAATCAATAATCTGAACTTATCAAGTGAGGCGGTATTTGTTGTATAATTAAATACCTTTATACCACCTCCATAAATTGCAGGAATAGCAGTAATAAATATTGCAACAATTAGAGAATAAAAACAAATTGTTATGATACAGGCTGTGATAACCCTCGGAATGTGGAATTTTCTCTCAAAAATATTAACAATGCCGTTAAATAAAATGACCTCAAAAAAAGCTATATAAAATGGCAGCAATGCAGCACTTATCTGATTGAAAATATACAAAAATGCTAATATTGATATAACCCAGAAAATGTGCTTTTTTTTCAAGTAGAACCTCTCGTCTGCGAGCATGAGTTTGCTAAACTCCATAAATTATAATTTGCAAATGATTTATTTCAATGTTGCACTGCCAGAAGCCATGCCCTCGCGGTTTGTATTTCGCTCCACGCCGTACAACTATACCCTACTCATCACCTTCATTAACCTGAAAGTCCTGGTTTCCATAAGTCAACTTGTAAGTCAAAATATCCTTATTTGCTTCAAGCACTCGTTTCAAATATTCCATTGGTCTTGAACCTTTTACCCTGTTGCAATAACCACATAAAAGTTGGAAGTTTTCGTAGTTATCTTCACCACCTTTCGCCTTTGGAAAAATGTGGTCTATTTCAAGATTATTTATGTCAAAATTCTTTCTGCATCCATTGCAACAACCTTTTTGTTGTTCGTATAACCGCTTTTTGATTTCCTTTTTTGTCAAGTTGTTGTCAAGGTTTTCAATCTTCAAGTCGTGTCTATTTGGCAAATCTCCACCCCTATACACAAACCCTTCAAATAGTCTTCCTTGTGCATCTTTCAACCTATCCACAACAATTTTTGCAGACACCTTACTTATATCAATTCCAATCCATTTTCTGCCAAGATGCTCCGCTGAAACACAAGTTGTCTCACATCCACAGAAGGGGTCAATTACAATTCCATCTTGCGGACAAGAAGCATTTATTATTCTATCTAACAATTTCAATGGTTTTTGGGTTGGGTATCCAGTTCGTTCTTTGGCATATGCATTGACAATTGGTATTTCCCACACATCTCGCAATCTCATATGTGTCCTTTCATATTGTTTATAAACTTTTCCATCTCTATGCCTAATTTCTTTATATTTACCATTTTCATCTTGTTTATTATATCTTTTTGTAGATTTTTCACTGACCGGCTCAATGGTTTCTTCTGTGTTGAAGAAGTGTTCTCCATATTTTTTTGCATATGCATAAATATTATCGTGTTTTCTCTTAAATGCTTTATCACTTTCTCCTGTTCCTTGATAAGACCATATTATTTCATTGATTAGATTTTTCCTCCCAAAAATTCCATCCAACATCAACTTGACAAAATGTCCTGCCGTTGGATCGCAGTGGTAGTAAAGTGATCCAGTTGGTTTGAGTATTCTGTGCATTTCAAGCACCCTCTGGGTCATATAAGTAATGTATGACATCATTGCTTCGCTGTGGAGTTGTCCTATTGAGAAAATGTATTTTACCAAATCTGGATGAGTTTTTCCAAGTTCTGCTAAGTATGCCTCATCAACATCTTCCTCCCAAGTCCAAATATCTTTGAAACTTGCCATCACTTTTTTACTCCCAGTTCCAATAGGATTTTCATACATCCTCTTTGAATTAAACGGCGGATCAAGGTAGATTAAATCAACACTTTCGCTATCCAATCGCCGGAGGACGAATAGGTTGTCGTTTGTATAAAGTGTGTTTTGGAATTCTTCTTGATTTTCTTCTGCCATTTGATTGATTTGAGGAGGAAAATTTTTAATTTCAAATGTTTTATGCAATAATGCTGATTAGCTCTTTGACAAATTTGATTATCAGCAGCGAGGCATAAAAACATATCATTCCTGCGGACACTTTGTTGAGGATTGACAAAATTTTCATGTTTATCTTCTTTCCGAGAATTCCAAATCCCATAACAATAAGTGAGTGTGTGAAAATGGCTGCCGTGCATCCTCCTAATATTGCAGACACAATAGAACTTGATGCATCAATTACTGACGAGAAAATTGCGCCATAACCAACAATTGACAGTGGCGAAGATAGCGTTAAGCACAGCATTTTGAGTGTCAATGCAAAGTTTTTTTTGTTGATGTTTTTTGCTTTTATTTTTGACAAATCAGTTTTCCAAAAACCGTAGGCAATGTGTGTCAAAAACAGTCCTGCAAATAGGGAAAGCAGCATAAATACTGGTTTTGGGATCGCCGACACGACCGCATTCGCACACAATGCACCTGTGGTTATAAATATTATGTCGCCAATGATGCAACCTAAAATGCAGAAAAAACCTGCTTTATATCCGCGCGTCATAGCAATGTTTGCGGTTGTCAAAAACACTGGCCCAACGGATATTAAGACAACAAAACACAGACAAAATGTTTTGATGAATAGGTGCAGGTTCATATACAAACCGAGAATTAGTGTGTTTGTAAAAATAATAATCAAGATTTATTTGATGTTGCGCACATAAATATTGATTTTGTTGTTGCGTGGCGCGGAGCGCGTTTGGCCGACGAGGAACGAGGCGCAGCCAAACGGCGAGGGCGTGGCCTCGGGCGGCGCAACAGAAATTATTATTTTTCAATAATTATTATTTTTTTAACAAACTGCCTCGTAAATATCTACAACACCAAATTTGCCAAGTATTTCTGCCTCCAACAATTCCATGGTTGTGCGCTCATCCTCCTTTATATGGTCATATCCAAGAGTATGTAAAACACCATGCACAAACAGGTGCCATAATCTGTCTTTGAATGATTTGTTGAACTGTATTGCTTCCTCTGCAATTTTATTATAGCACAAGACAATTTCTCCAAGATAAAGATTGTTGCAAATCATCCGATTCTTATTTTCAAAAGAGAGCACATTTGTCACACCATCTTTGCCATGAAACTTTTTGTTATATTTCATCATTACATCATCATCAACAAAGCTAACATTCAAGAAAACCTGATTAGCTTCAACACCAGTACATTGTAAGCACTGATTTACAATATTCTTGATATCCTTCTGTGAAATTGCATGTCCTTTCCAAATCCTGTCAACAAATTTATCTACTACAACTTTTGCCATTGTTACCTCAAATTTGGACACATACATGAAAGTATTTCATCTGGGCTATAAGCTTTACTACCATCAAAGCCACCACCACTCAAACCAGTAACAACATTTGGAAGCAAGAATAAAGCCAGTGTTTTTGGTGCAAAAAACAGACCAACTCCGAGTGCAGTGGTGACAATTTCTTGCCATTTCAATTTCCCATTTGTGAATGCCCACGCAGACATCATAATACTGAAAGTCGCGATCGAACGACCAATACGGCCTTGCATAAACATAATTACTTCACAAATTGTTGCAAATGCAGGGTTTGTCTCATCTGCATTACATTGCATTGCAAATGCTACGATTGAATAAAGTGCAAATATCAAACCTGCAATGGAAATAGTTTTCAAATTGCATATTCTAAAAAGTGCAAAATCAATCTTCCAGAATATACTTTTTAAAATCACAAACACAGTTTAGGATTGGAATATAAAATTTATTTGCAAGCGGTAATTATAAAGTTTGGTAATTTCAGTAAATTATTTGTTGCGCGGCGCGGAGCGCGTTTGGCCGACGAGGAACGAGGCGCAGCCAAACGGCGAGGGCGTGGCCTCGGGCGGCGCAACATAATTTTATTTTTTAGTTAGTAAAAATCTATTTCTCATCCTCATCTTTCATCTTAATCTCCATCACCTTCAACTTGTCATGCTTGTCCTTATAACCATAGGTTTTCTGCTTGACCTTTGCTTTTTTCTTAGCCGCCTTGCTTGGCTTTTTCTTATTCCTTGGCTCCATCTCATCCTCAAATGTGATAACCGGCACAACCTTTTTATAGCCCGCTCTTGTCTTGTATGCAAATGTATCATTTATCACCAAACACTGGCTCGCAGGAACATCAATTTTCACATCATCATAAATCGTAATCCTGTCCACAAACGCGCTTGGCAAGCGGAACATCGCCACATTATGACGCTTTTGCTCCCTGTCATAAGTCGCCAACCCGTGCTCATCATCCATTGTCTGG
>JAFUUN010000058.1 GCA_017477855.1 Rickettsiales bacterium
CCCAGCCATATCCAACGCACGGTGCATACAGCAACAAAATCTCATTATACTCCAAGAGGATCAAAGGTTTCAAAATTGGTATTAGCTACTCTCCAACAACCGCCGACACTGGATATGCAACAAGGATAATCAACGGCAATACGAGGACATTCAACAATGTCAAAGGTGGATTTGTGGAGAACTACATGAGCTTTGCATTGGATTACCGCAAACAGTTTGATGAGAGTGGCCTTGGGATAGCATTTTCAGCGGCATACGAACTTGGTGAAGCGCAAAAAATCTCTTACATTGCCAACAACGGAGGTCTTGCAAGTAGTGTTGTCGTGAGCGGAAATGACTACTACAAACGGCACAATCTACGCGCATGGTCGGTCGGCGGCCAGCTTGTCTACAAAAATTACAGCATTGCATATTCTTACGGTAATTGGGGCAGAAGCTTGATGCCTTACGCGCGACAAATTGGTTTTAACAATGCAAAATTGGCCTACGGAGGAGGAAAATCTGACTATCACTCAGTTGGTATTGGTGCAACATATGGACCAGTCAGAATAAGCGCAACATACATGAGAAGTAATCTCGGTGGCAACAAAATGGATGTTTGGTCCGTTGGTTCTGACTACAAAATGATAAGTTTAAAATACCTGCGCGTAAATCCATATATTGAATATACTGGATATGTTTTTCACACAAGAAATATTGCAAAGTCAGGAATTTATCTGCCAGGCACAAGCATTCTTGCAAAGGCAATTGGCAACCATGGGACTGTATTGACTGGTGGTATCAGGATTGTTTTCTGATGCGGGGGTATCTCCTAAATATTCATTTGACTTTATTTGTAAAAAGCATAAAATGCGCGTGCTAAACAATGAAAATTGAGTTGGATGATAAGAAGAAAAAGATGATAGCAGGTGGGGCCCTTGGTTTCCTTTTGCTTATACTTATAGTGCCATCATTCTTTAAATCAGATGCTAAAGCCGAAGAAAAGCAAGCTCCAAAACAATCAATCAAACGACCAGTTGAACAACCAAAACCTCAGCCACCAAAAACCGAACCAATGAAGGTTGAGGAAGTCAAGCCGGATCCAGCTCCAACACAAACAAACGGTACGCAAGCCGTTGGAAGTGTGATCAACTTAAATAATGTCCAACAACCAACAAACACAATCAGTGATTTGAATGTTGACAATCTAATCGCCCAGGCAGGAGTTGACACATTAACACCAGTTGTGGTGCAAAATACAGCTTCAACAATTACCTCAGACAATGTCGTTAAAACAATCGTAGTAGACCAAAATGGAAAGGTTCTTGAAGAAAATGCAAAAAATGTAGAAAAAACACTAAGCGACCCAAATGCAAAGGTTGTAGCAGCCATAAATGTCGGACAGAATACTTCTGGCATTCCAGCAGTTGCGGCAGCTGTTCCAGCAGTACCAGCAGTGTCGGCAGTGCCTGTTATGCAAGCCGTTGCAGTCAAACCAGCAAGTGAAATAGAAGTTGTCGGAGCACAAAAAAGAGTTGTTGGTAATGATGTTTATGTCACTGCCAGTGGAAACTATAACGGTGTTTCAAGTATTCAACCAATTCAAATCCGCGATGGAGACAGAACAATTTATGTTGAGTTCAAACCAGAGATTGTCGTAAGTGGAAACTGTTGCAATGGCTCATGTGGAAAAGGAGCAGCAGCTGCAAGCTCTACAAAAAGCATCAATATTTCAGAAAACAAATCAACAGTCATCTCAAAGACAACAAAAAAGAAGGTAAAAATTAATAACAAATCTACAAAGAAATCTAAACGCGGGGCTTCTGGATTGTTGGTGCCAAAGGGTTCAAAAACAAAAGACAGTGATGTAAAAATTGGAGCAGAAGACGAATATAATCGCATTTCATGCATTGGTGGATGTAAATCAAAGTTAGATCAAGAACAACAGCAAGTTGTCCAGCAAAACAATGGACGTAGAAAGTGCAACAAAGCTGGCGAATGCAGTGGTCTGCGCCAAGATGTTTACGTAATCAATAACATTGTTAACGTTGATGAAGACGAAATTATTACAGACAAAATGCTTGACAGAATGGAGAATGTTGACAAACCTATTGTAAAAAATGTCAACAAAGCATATGTGGAGGATGGCAGAAAAGTTGGATATGTCGGAAGATTATACGCAGATGAGCATCAAAACGATGTCATAAGAGAAGACTACAACAAATTCGGTGAAATTGCCTTTGTGGACGGTGAATACGATTAGTCCGCTGCACCAATTATTTCTGCAATCTTTTCAGTCAGTACCACCTTTGCTTTTGGCAGGTATATCTTCCATAACTCATCACCCTTTGCGTCATTCAAATGGATAACATCGGTAATGTATTTAATTGCACAAAACGGAATACTCTTCCTATAACAAACCTTCGCCAGTCCATAGGCCTCCATGTCATAAACATCATACTGCGTGTTATCAGTATTAAAAGTATCAGCAGTCGCGCAAGTGTAGTATTTATCTGCCCTGCCCTCACCATCAAAAGTTATCACACGTGGCACATCATCATATGGTGTCAGGCCAATTTCCTCCTTAACCTGAGGTGTTGCATTCATATCATATTGAACAAACTTATTGCACCACAACAAATCACCAGCATTCACGCCCAATCCACCGCCAGCCGTGCCAATGTTATAAACCATTTTCACGTTCTTGTTCTCAGATAGAAAATCCAACAGTGCATAAGCTGCATTGACCTTTCCTATTCCAGTTATCAGCAACCTCGCGCCAGATTTATGATGATAAATATTCAATGGCGCAGGAGAAGAACCAGCCACCTCACAAACCCGCCTTGACATATCACCTTGCATTGAATTTGTAGTCTGCGTAAAACCAATCTTCTCCAAATCAACCTCGTTGTTTAGTGCAATAACAAAGAGAATTTCATCAGCCCGCATGCAAACATGCAAACCTGCATATTATAAATTTCAACTTATGCTTGTTTTTTTGTGTTAAAAAAAATGTTGCGCTGCCCGTGGCCACGCCCTCGCGGTTTGGCTGCGCC
>JAFUUN010000059.1 GCA_017477855.1 Rickettsiales bacterium
CGAGGGCGTGGCCTCGGGCGCGCAACACTTTTTTTTAATTATTTCTCCACCTCTCTCTTCCTCTGCTCTGCAAGATAGATTGCTTCCAGCAACTTCACTGCATTATCAATATCATCATTGTAGATATAGTAGTCATATGTCTTTGCCTTGTCTATCTCCGCTTTGGCCGTTGAGAGACGCTTTTTGATTTTTTCTTCACTCTCGGTTTTACGATTACGCAATCTTGCTTCCAGATTTTCTAATGATGGAGGAGCAACAAACACAGTCACGAAATCAAATTTGTTGTTTTTTAGTGCCTTCTCCTTTCCGTTGACAGTTAATGCAAAGATTGGATCTTTTCCCAGATCAACTGCCTCAATGTAGTTCCGCTTTGGTGTGCCGTAATAATTATCTGCAAATTCATCATATTCAATGAACTCACCATTTTCCACAAGACGCTTAAAGTTGTCCTTTGTCATGAAGAAATAGTCAACGCCGTGCTGTTCTTGACCTCTCCTCTGACGGGTTGTTGCAGACACCGAAACCTCAATTTCTTTTGGATGTTTTTGTGCAAGCTTTTCAATCAAGGTTGTCTTACCAACTCCACTTGGGCCGGAAATGATAATACCAAAGTTCTTATATTTTGTTTTTGCCAGGGCGTTATTTTCAACCAAAGACAAACACAAACAACAAGAAACAAATAAAAATGATCTACTAAATCTACTCATATCTAACTAAAATACAAATTCTTATTCGCCAAGGTTTGTCCGATGAAATTTAGGTTTTTTGTTCGTTGAAAGCGTGCACATTCTGCCTTGTAAATATCATCCAGCGTATCACATGCAGCTTGAAGGTCGCCGTTGATTAGCACATAGTCATATTCATTGGCCTTTTCTGCATCATTTTGGAAGCCGCTGACACGCTTTTCAATCTGTTCTGGACTATCTCCACGATGATGCAAGCGCTCTCTTAAAACCTGCAATGATGGCGGTACCAGAAAGACAGTAACGACATTGAACCTCTCTGCCGCTTTGATTTGCCGCATGCCCTGCCAGTCAATGTCAAAGATTATATTAAATCCATTGGAGATTTTGTTATGCACAAAGTCCAAAGGTGTGCCGTAGTAGTTGTCAAATACCTGTGCGTGCTCTAAAAATCCGCCAACATTCACTCTTGCCAGATATTCGTCTTTGGTTATGAAGAAATATGACTTGCCGTCCACTTCGCCTTTGCGTGGTTTGCGTGTAGTTGCAGACACAGACAATGCCAAGTCATCAGGATGCTTTTTGAGGAGATAATTACACAGTGTCGTTTTGCCAGTTCCAGAAGGCGCAGAAATTATGAATAAGAAATTGCAGTCAGCTGTATTGTTATACACCATGCCACTCATTTGCAATAATTACTCTTCTGGCGCAACTTCTTCGTCTGCGTCCTCAACTTTGTGTTCGCTTTCTAATTTATTGTTGACATTTGTAGCACTTGCGCGGATAGCATCTTCCAACTCCTTTGCAAATGCTGGATGCTCCGTGATATATGTCTTCAAATTCTCCTTGCCTTGTGCTATTCTCTCACTCTTGTATGAATACCAACTTCCTGCTTTCTCCAATATTCCAGCGGTTTCGCCGAGGTTAACAAGCTCGCTCTCGTGTGAAATTCCCTTGCCATACATCAAGTCAACCATGACCTCGCGGAATGGCGCCGACACCTTGTTCTTGACAATCTTAATCTTTGTTTCTGCACCAACTGGTTTTTCACTAACAGATATTGTTTTTCCCTTACGAACCTCCATTCTGACTGATGAGTAGAACTTCAATGCGTTTCCTCCTGTTGTGGTTTCTGGATTGCCGAACATCACACCAATCTTCATACGAATTTGGTTGATGAACACCACGATGCATCCTGTCTTTGAGACATTTCCTGTTATCTTACGCAAACCTTTACTCATCAACCTTGCTTGTGTGCCGACTGCCTGCTGGTCCATGTCGCCGTCAAGCTCGCTTTGTGGGATAAGTGCAGCCACACTGTCAACAACTATGATGTCAACTCCACCACTTTGCACAAGGTTGTCTACAATCTCAAAAGCTTGCTCACCGTAATCTGGCTGGGAAATTAACAGGTTTTCAACATCAACACCCAAGTTTTTGGCATATACAGGGTCAAGCGCGTGCTCTGCATCAATGAAAGCGGCTGTTCCGCCCAACTTCTGACATGAGGCAATAAAGCTCAATGCAAATGTGGTTTTACCTGAACTCTCTGGACCGTATATTTCAATAATTCTTCCCTTTGGCAAACCACCAATCCCGATGGCCAAATCCAGCGACAAACAGCCAGTAGGGATGCTCTCCACATTCATGTCGGCCTGCTCGCCCATTTTCATGATTGAACCTTTACCGAATTGCTTTTCAATTTTCTTCATTACGGCATCAAGGATTTGTTGCTTGTTTTGTGAGTTGATTGTTTTGTCTGAAACCATGTTTGAATTTCATTTTGAAATTTTAAATGTCAAGATGACAACAGAAAATCAATAATGCTTTTTTACTTTGTCTGTTTTGCGATTGGTTGTTGGGCTGTTATCGTCTTTTTCGTAGGTAGCAATCATTAAAAATATAAATAAAATGATAAAACTGCCGATGATAGCGGCTAAAATAAATAATGCGTCTTTGCCAATTATGTCTCTAACCAATGCAACGATAACACCGAGAAAGCTAAAACACTGTGCCAAATTGAAGAATAATCTATACACATTATTTATCTCTAATAAACCTGATAACAGCAAAAATACCAGCCAAAGCCAATCCAACTGCCATGCAAATTCCCCAGATGTTCCAATATAAGGTCAAATCATTCATACTTTATAATGTAAATAAAAAGCGTTATTGTCAAGTTAAAAAGGTATGTTGCGCCGCCCGCGGCCACGCCCTCGCCATTTGGCACCGCTCCGCTCCTCCTCGCTGCGCTCGGCG
>JAFUUN010000060.1 GCA_017477855.1 Rickettsiales bacterium
AAGTTATTTGTCAAGATATGATGTTGCGCCGTGGGCGGAGCGGGTTTGTCGGACGAGCAACGCGAGGAGATGACAAACCGCGAGGGCGTGGCCGCGGGCGGCGCAACATCAAATTTTAAAACATTATTCCCCAAACCCGCTATCCATCTTTTCTCCAAAGGCCTTAATGTCTTCCACTGTTTTCAGGCCAACTGTCTTGACGTCTGGGTTGATGCGCTTTATCAGCTTTGTCAAGGTGTCACCACCAAGCTCAACGAATAGGTTAATGCCGTGGCTCTGTATTGCGGTAGTAATATCATCCGCCCAGTTGACTTGTGCCGTGATTTGGTTCAGTAAGTTCTCTCTGATTGCTTCCGGATTTGTCTCCATAATAGATGAGGCATTTTGCAAGACAGGCCACTTTGGCGCGGTCAATTTAAGCTCTTGCAGCGGTTTTTGCATCATTTTTTTTGCACCATACATTAATGGCGAGTGGAACGCGCCGCTAACCGGTAGCAACATTATCTTCTTGCATTTGCCTTCCATTCTCTCCTGAAATGTGTAAATATCATCCTTGTAGCCACTCACAACAATCTGTCCCGGACAATTATTATTCGCAATGACAAGACATTTTATCAACTGGCTATTCAATGCGTGCTCTATTGTTTCCTTATCACTACCAAGCACGGCCGCCATCGCTGTGTCATCTTTGACGCATTGTGTCATTGCCTTACCACGCAAATGCAGTATTTTAGCACAATCTTCAATTTCAATAGCATCGGCAATGCATAGCGCAGAATATTCTCCCAATGAGTGCCCTGCCACGGCTTTGATATTCAACTTATCAAGCTTTGAACCGTATTCTTCTTGCAATGCCTTCCATGTTGCCACAGACGTTGCCATGAGGGACGGCTGTGTGTTGAAACTTTTCTTTAATTCATCTTTTGAACCTTCAAATATTATCTCTGACAACTTGTATTCCAGTGCATCATCTGTTTTTCTGTATGCCATTCTTGCTCCCGCATAGGTTTCATAAATGTCCTTTCCCATGCCTACATATTGTGCGCCTTGTCCTGGACAAACTAACATCGTTTTTAAAGAGTTATTCATAATCAAACAATGTAAAAAACAAATATCCAATCCTTGTCAATCAACTTCTTTTAATTGCAAGTGATTAAAGTTGCGCGGCGCGGAGCGCGTTTGCTGGACGAAGTGGAGCGTAGCGGAACGAGGAGATTGCAAACGGCGAGGGCGTGGCCTCGGGCAGCGCAACGATAATAGTTTGATTATAAAAATCTTATTTTATTAATGCACTATGCTAAAAAATGCATTAAAACTCTATGCCATCACTGACAGAAGATGGTTGGCGGCAAATGGCTATGTGCTTGAAACGGCTGTGGAAGAAGCAATTTTAGGTGGCGCAACAATAATTCAACTGCGGGAAAAAGAGTTAAATTTTGATGCATTTTTGCGTGAGGCAAAGTCAATAAAAAAGATAACGGACAAATATAACATTCCGTTAATTATTAACGACAATGTTGAGGTTGCAATAGCTTGCGGAGCGGATGGGGTACACTTAGGACAGGAGGATTTGATTGGCAAGAGCATTGATGAAATCCGTCAGAAATTTGGCAAAAACAAAATCATTGGCATATCTGCTAATACACTTGCAGAGGCCATTGAAGCTGAGAAAAGCGGCGCGGACTACCTTGGAATTGATACTCCATTTGCAACAGCAACAAAGCTTGATTACAAAAATGCCTCTTTTGACGAGATGAAGAAAATCACAAGCACTGTTAAAATTCCATGCTGTGCAATTGGAGGTATCAATGCTGAAACTATTCCATTGCTTTCAGACACAGGAGTCGCTGGATATGCTATGATTTCTGCTATTTTTGCTGAGAAAAATATCAGGGAAGCAACGGAAAATCTGTTGCAAATTATAATCAACTTATGATATGGTTTTTTGAATTTGTCTTCTGGTTGGCCGTTGGCCTTGTGGTGATGTATTTTGTTGGGTGATATGAAGAAGCTTATTATGTTGGTTTTGTCGTTGGCGGTCGCTGGTTGTACCACCACAAAATCCCCCAAACCACAACATCCAGAAGTTCAACAGGAAAAACCAGCAATGAGAAACAAAAATTGCGTTCACAACATCAAGAGAATTGAGGTTATAAATACACTGGACAGAACGCACGCACTGGTGCATTACTACACAAAAGATGATGAGACGCGCCCGCGAATTGGCATGTTCGCAAATTATGCAAACAACATTTTGTTATATGATGAGCTGGAACTCAAAGCGCCATCCGATCATTGCACGGTAATCAGGAACACATTCACATATGAAAATAAGGAAATTGGTAAAAAAACTGGGCCGATTATTACGTTTGAGTATAAGAATATGTCAGGAAATAAAAAGGAAGCAATGCAAATGCTTGGTCAGACGGTGAGTAATATGAAAAGAAATATGTGCACAAATGATAATCAAGATCTGCAAAGATGGTTTAATAATACAAAGCACTGCCAATGCACTTTGGATAAAACATATGATGCATTGATTACTTATACGAAAGAAACATTGCAAAAAATAAAGGATTTTGCAAACATGCCAGACAATGAAAGAAAACAAAAGATGAGAGACGTTGTTAAATCACAAGTTGATAACATGACGAAATATGTAGAAGAAAAATGTGGAGCAATGAAAAAGTCAAAAACAC
>JAFUUN010000061.1 GCA_017477855.1 Rickettsiales bacterium
CGAGGGCGTGGCCTCGGGCAGCGCAACACTTTCTCTTGACATTTACAAAAATAAACTATATTAAAAAGTGATATTTATATGGTAGGGTTCAGCGGAGTATTAGGCACTTCAAGAGTTAGGGAAGTTAGCAAAAACGAAGGTCTTCGCAAGTATATGCTTGGCGTGTATAACTATATGTCAGTCGCACTTGGATTGAGCGCATTGGTAGCATTTTTGGCAGCTCACAGTGGATTAACAATGGCATTGATGTCGGGCCCAATTGGTTGGATTGTGGCATTTTCACCACTCATTCTGTCAATCGTGATGTCAGTGAAAATCACAACCGCACGCATTTCAACAATCAAGGCACTATATTTCTCATATTCAATCTTGATGGGGTTGTCAATGTCAGCAATTTTCCTCGTATTCAGTGGTGAGGATATTACAAAAACATTCTTTATTACATCAGCAATGTTTTTCTCAATGAGCATTTATGGATACAGTACTAAAAGTGATTTATCAGTGTTTCGTTCATACTTGATGATGGCGGTGTTTGGCATCTTGATTGCATCAGTTGTTAACATTTTCACCCACAGTTCAGGAATGTCATATGCAATCTCATTTGTTGCAGTGTTTGTATTCACATTCTTGGTTGCGCTTGACACACAAAGCTTGCGCAGAACCTACTATGCAGTTTGTCAAAATACAGATATGGCAACACGTTTTGGTATCTTCGGTGCATTGCAACTATACATTGACTTCTTAGCAATATTCATGCATCTGTTGCAGCTCTTTGGCGGTGCAGCTGCACGAAGAGATTGAATTGTATTCTTGACTTTATTTAGTGAAGTAGTAGAATACTTTTAGTTGTTTTTATGGAAGAAGTTGTTAGTGAATTAAGTCAGGAAGAACTTGGCGAGTTGCAAAGCATTTTCGGCTCCGTTGATGATGCCAAAACTAAACAAATTATCTTTGACCGTTTCTTAACATATCGCCGCAGAATGGCTCGCTTGGCCGCTGTGCAAGCGTTGTATTTGCATGATTTGCGCCTCAAAACAAAAACATTAGCTCAAAGCCAGAACCTTTTTAATGATGGTGACGCAGGAAATAAATTGAAAGTTGATGCACTTAGCTTGTGTCAAGAAGTTGTGTTTTTCTACCGCAATGTTTTCTTTACATCACAGGAATACGGTTGGACGAAAAAGAATAAGAAAATTGACGAGAGTTTTATGTTTGAAATTGTCAGCACCGCGCTCTCAAATCTCATTGAAATTGACAACTACATTGCCAAACACCTAAATCCAAACTGGACTGTGGAAAAGCTTGACATCGTCCTGCGTTCAATCATCCGCTGTGCGATTGCTGAAATCTTCATTGGTGAACCAATTGAAAAAGCCGTTTTGTCAAGTGAATACACCAACCTCGCCAGTAACTTTTTTGATGGAAAAGAGATTGGTTTTATCAATGGCATTACGGACAAACTCTATGATAGAGTTGTTAAAGAAAAACCGTTTAAGGAGAAGGCAGAAAGATAAAAGAGTTTATAATATGAGCAGCAGGGCCAAAGATGCTGAAAAGTTCAAATATGTCAACATACTAAGTCAACAAGCAATTAGCAACATCGTTAAATGAGCTTGAAGAAAAAAGTGATTTTTTACTGGCATAAATAATAACAAATGATATTTGATGCTATTTACAAAAGCTTTTCTTGATTGCTTGTTTTCGTAAAATTAAAATAATCATTCCATTATAGAAAAAAACACAAACAGCTAACAAAATAAAGTCGTCTTGACTATTAAAACAATCTGGCACTGATAAGAATGTGAGAATTTACAACAAAAATGACTTTGAAAAGATGAAAGTTGCTGGCCGTTTGACCGCTTCAATATTGAATAAACTTGATGATTTTATCAAAGTCGGAATGACAACGCAGGAGATTGATGATTTCTGCGCCGAGGAAATCAAAAAAGGTGGAGGAATTTCCGCGTGTCTTGGCTACGAAGGTTACCCGAAATACACATGCACTTCAATAAATGATGTGGTTTGCCACGGAATTCCTGACAACACAAAATTGCAAGATGGCGACATTATCAACGTTGACATTACCACAATTGTTGATGGCTATTTTGGCGATGCAAGCAAAATGTATATGGTTGGCAATTCGTTCAAAGAGGGTAAAAAGGACAAAGAAAAAAAGCTCGTTCAAGTCACCAAAGAGTGCTTGGAGATTGGCATAAAATGTTGCAAGCCCGGCACAAAGCTACTGGAAATTGGCAAGAGGATACAGCAACATGCTGAGAAAAATGGTTTTTCTGTTGTGAGGGATTATTGCGGACATGGTTGCGGAAAGGTTTTCCACGACCAACCAATGGTATTGCACTATCTGCCACCGCTACTTGAAAGGCGCTTTTTTGACGTAACACTCAAACCTGGGATGATTTTTACGATTGAGCCCATGATAAACATTGGTGACTGGCACCTGCACGTCAGTAAAGAAGATGGATGGACTGCTCGTACGGATGATGGGCTGCCATCTGCGCAATGGGAGCACACTCTTGGAATTACTGAAAACGGTTGCGTGATCTTTACAAAAGAATGACAGAGACATTGACGACAGTTAGGGGTTTTAAGGCCGTGCAAAGAGAATACAAGAAGAATTTATATCTAAAACATATCGTCAACAAAGAGAGCAAGTTTTTGGCCGAAATGTATGCCTCGCGCGGGATTGGTGTTGCTGACAAAGACAGTTTTTTAGAGCCCAAACTGCGTAACTTACTTCCTCCTGTAAATGTATTGAAAGACGCCGAAACGGCAGCCAAAAGGATAATCAAGGCCATTGACAATAAGGAGAAAATATGCATATACGGCGACTACGATGTGGACGGAACAACCTCAACCTCGCTGATGATTTTGTGGCTCAAAAAGCTGGGCGTGGAGGCAGATTATTACATCCCAGACCGCTTGACAGAGGGCTACGGCGCAAACAATTCTGCGGTGGAAAAAATTGCTAAAAATGGGACAAAATTACTCATCTTTGTTGACTGTGGCGCAACTGCGAACGAGCAACTGGAATTGGCCAACAAACTCGGTGTTGATGTGATAATTTTAGACCACCACAAGACGACAGATGACCTGCCAATTTGCGCGGCGCATGTCAATCCAAACCGCCTTGACGAGACAGAAATTGACGACCAACTGCATCATATTTGTGCCTGCGGAGTTGTGTTTTTGACACTAATTTCCTGCACGAAGTTGCTGAAAGAGGGCGGCAAAGAGGCGCCAGATTTGATAAAATTTGTCCCACTGGTTGCGTTTGCAACAATATGTGATGTCATGGCGCTGACCCCACTAAATAGGGCATTCGTTCGCACAGGAATAGAGTTTTTGGATAAAAACAAGGCCAACCCGAGCGCCACATTCAACCTCTACTCATTCGTTGACAAATCGGGCACAAATTACAGAATTTCCAAGATAACACCATACACTTTTGGCTTTATAATTGGTCCAATGGTGAATGCCGGCGGGCGCATCGGGAAGTCAGATTTGGGCGTAAAATTGATGACTTCAACGGACAAAAAAACCGTAAGTGAAATAGCAGAAGAACTGTTTTTACTAAACAACGAGCGCAAACAAATAGAGCAAGATGCACTGGAAGAAGTGGCAAAGGGGCGCAATGAAATACAGCGGCAAATTGCGGAGCAAGGGTTCATTTTGGTCTACTCAAAAAGCTGGCACGAGGGCGTAATTGGTCTCATCGCATCGCGCATCAAAGAGCGTTTTTGCTACCCAACAATCGCAGGAACAATCAACCAAGATGGCCTTATGAAATTCTCGTGCAGGTCGGTTGATGGAGTTGACATTGGGCGGCTAATTTTGCAGGCAAAGGAGCGCGGACTGCTGGAAAATGGTGGCGGCCATGAGCTTGCTGGCGGACTGTCATTGCTGGAGAAAAACCTCCAAGCGTTCATTGATTTCATGCGCGAGCACGCCAAGCAGGATGCCGAGCGCAGTTTTCAAAATCGCACCATTGAGTATGACACGGCCATCTCGTTGAGCGGCCTGACAGAGGATTTGATTGAAACCGTTGCAAAGTTGGAGCCCTTTGGTATTGGCAATCCGAAGCCAGTTTTTCTGGTGCAGGATGTGAAAATTATGTTCATTGATGTGGTGAAGGAAAAGCATATCAAAATCCGTTTTACTGATGGCACAACCAGCGAACATGCCTTCTGTTTTGGGGGTGTTGGCACGCCTCTTGGCAATTTTTTGATGTCCTCAAAAGGCAAAAATATTGATCTCCTTGCGACCGCAGAAATGAGCGAATGGCAAGGCAAAAAGCAGAAAAGTATCAAGATTGAGGATGTGGTGGCTATTTAACCGGCTCCATAACCTTAATCAAATCACATCCATACTGCGCGTTTGTGCTTGTATTGTAGATCGCATGTTCAATATCATTTCCAGCTGCATCATAGCAATATTTCTTCATTTTTTCTGCATCCGCCTCATTAATTCCTTTTGCCGGAACAA
This sequence comes from Rickettsiales bacterium, assembly GCA_017477855.1. Taxonomy (GTDB): domain Bacteria; phylum Pseudomonadota; class Alphaproteobacteria; order Rickettsiales; family Deianiraeaceae; genus UBA4311. The sequence goes on from JAFUUN010000061.1 coordinate 4,504, forward strand.
TTCCCATCAAGTTTCCAGTTGTTGGACGGCCGTCATCAATTTTTGCGTCAAGCTGTGATGCCAATTTAGCGCCCAAAGCAGATGTATATGTGTTTGCTGCACGGAGCCATTGGCCACCACTTCCTTGCTGCCAAATTAGGCCATTGAAGATCATGATATTCTTATCCAGCAATCTGTTGACAAAATAATTCTCACCAGTCATTGGAAGATTTCTTAAATAAGAAGCGGCATTTTTCTTATGAAAAGCATAAATTCTTAAGTATACATTTCTGTCAAATGATGTCTTATAATAGTCGCTTCGCCATCCATTTTCACGGAATAATTTGTAGACAAAATTACTATTTTTTTCAGTCATACCTGTCGATAAATGCTGTCTGTAATCGTTATCACCTTCAATTAAGCCGGTAACCACTAAATTATTGAAGAGTGGAATTTGCGTCCATGTGCTTGAAACTAGTTTTGCGGGCACAGCGACATCAGTGGTAAACTGTTGACACCATTGCTGAACGTTGAAATGATAAGTCCATGGCCCAGTATTGTTCTGGCACGCTGTATCGTTTCTTGCACAAGCCGGACCTTGGAACACTGAATATTTTATGCATTGTTTGTATGGCAGTGAGCTTGGCACATAGCGATAAGTATCATAAAACTGATGAAAAGCTTTCTCATAGTAATCAAATTCAAAGATTATTCTTTGAATTTTAGCACGATCAACAATTTGACGACCAACTAATAAAGATCCTACAAGTAAAGATAATATTAATAATACAATAGATAATTCTATTAAAGTAAAAGATTTTTTAAAAAGAGATGATGAAGTTCTTAACCTACTCTCTCTCTCTCTCTCTC
>JAFUUN010000062.1 GCA_017477855.1 Rickettsiales bacterium
CTATCATTCAGCGACAACTTTGCCAAGCTTTCTTTGAGCTTTGTATAGTCCTCTGTGTCTACTGGATAGACACCGCAGAACACGACTGGTTGCACTTTTTTGAACCCTTCCAGTGGCGTGGTGGTTTCATCTCCCGCGGCCACGATTGTATCACCTATGTTACAGTCCTTCACATTCTTGAAATTGGCACAGATGTAGCCAACTTCGCCCGCTTTGATACTCTCACATGGCAGTTTTTTCGGTGTAAAAAATCCCAGCTGTTCTATCGTATATTCATTTCCGTTGGATAGAGTTTTTATCTTTGCGCCTTTTTTTAGCTCTCCGTCAATCACGCGCACCAGCAGAATAACGCCTAAATAGACATCATACCAGGCATCAACCAGCAGAGCTTTGAGTGGATTTTCAAGCTTTCCACTTGGCGCAGGAATTTTTTCAATGACTTTCTCTAACATGTCAACAACACCTTCACCGGTTTTTCCGCTGACAAGTGAAATATCCGCTGTGTCCAGTCCGATAACCTCTTCAATCTGCTTTTTGGAGTTCTCCACCTGTGCTGACGGCAAATCAATTTTATTTAGCGCCGGCATAATTTCAATTCCAACATCAATGGCTTTGTAGGCATTTGCGAGAGTTTGAGCCTCCACACCTTGCGTTGCATCAGCAAGCAGTATGCAACCTTCACAAGCCGACAGACAACGACTTACTTCATATCCAAAGTCAACATGTCCGGGCGTATCCATCAGGTTAAAGATGTATTCCTGACCACTCTTTGATTTGTATTTCAACCGTACTGTTTGCGATTTGATTGTTATACCACGCTCCTTTTCAATATCCATGCTGTCAAGCACTTGCTCTGTCATTTCGCGATCTTGCAGCCCACCGCAAATCTGAATTATCCTGTCGCTGACAGTGCTCTTGCCGTGGTCTATGTGTGCGATAATTGAAAAGTTCCTTATTTTTGAATTGTCGTAGGGCACGGCAAGATTGTGTAAGTGGAGTTTTTATTTTCAAGATTAGTTTTAATGAACCGCCAACTTGCTACATTCGCTCGTTTCATTTTTCCATTTGTTGTAATTATTTAAGAAATCCTCCTGTGTTATTAACGGTTTTTTAGCATACCATATACCATTGAAGTTAAATTTATAAGGCAACATTACATATAATAGGTCATCTATAACAAATGTTTGATTAAATATATGATTTTGAACGAATTCAGTAATTTGTCTTGCGCCTTCATTTGATACAATGTATGCGGTTCCCATATGCGTTTTGAATACATTTGATATGAAATACTTATTGCTTCCGTATTTAAAAAAAGATTTTATGAAATCTCTTTTCTTAATCTTCAATCTATTTTTTACTCCATGTCCGAATTCCGAGAAGATATCAAGTTTAAGTATATTAAAATTCATTGGAGTTTGTGACAAATATTTGTCTAAATCATCATAAAAGCTATCTGGCTTCATTATTTCAAAATCATCTTCTAAAATCAACCCCATGGCATATCCTTTTTCCGCAATGTCTTTTATTGCCCTCAGATGTGAAAAAGTTGCTCCTATATGTCCTATTGTTATAAATGCTGTTCCTCCACTCGCACGTTGCCATTTTTGTCTTTCCGTCGGAAAAGCAACACTTGGTCTATATTTGATTACAAATTTTGGATCTTTAATATCATAAATATGATATAAATTATTCAATTCAAAATGTCGTTCTTTGTTGATAAATTGCTTTCCCGTCATCCTTTCGTTTTTAGTTTTATTTATGATAATTAAATCCTTTGTTGCATCGGTCGTTTTAAATCTAATTTCATCAAAGCTTTTTCCAAGAAACTCATTACCAAAGGTCTTTTTCAATCTTTCCTCGTATTTGTTTCGTCTTTCAATGCTCCTATCCATGTTAAGTACATAAACATTTTCTATGGCAGATCTATTAAACCTGACCAATGTTTGTTTTTGGGTAATAAAAAAATAATACAATATCGGGAATATTAAAATCTGCAACAACACAAATGCAAATAGTAGTAAAAAACGTTTCTTTTTGCTATCCATGCAAAAACCTATCTTTCTCTCTAAATAAGTCATAAAATTAAATCATTCTGCGAAATATCTTCCCATCTTCGTATCAACACTTTTTGGTTCTATTGCTTCATCGTTATCAATATTTATCTTAATCCAATCATCAGGATAAATATTTAATGATGTTTGCAATAACGTTTTATTAATCTTACCATCATCCTTATAAAACCTGTTCGGACAAACCACAATTTTGTTTGGATTTTTGTTTAGCATTCCTGCCCAAATTGCAAATGTTGAGTTTGAAACAATATTGTGCTTTGCACTTGCTGACAAAATCAAGTTAAGATATGGCTTTTCCAGTGGGTTAATGTCAACATATGTATGTGGTTTATTTGGTTTGAAATATTTTTTTGCACCTTCTATGTCATCTGAAAAGATGTAATAATGCACATCTTTCATCTTGTCAAAAACTTTCATTGCCTTTTTGTAGTAGTCAAAGTTGCAGATATTATGTCTTTTGTATTGAAGGAAATCACCAAGTCGTATATTTATAACGACAGAATTTTTGCGTGATTGCATTTCTTTTATCATTGCAAGATTTTTATCATCCAATTCATCCTTGTATTTATCAGACAATGTTGTGAACATTTTTTGTATATCTTTTTCATAACCTTTGAAATATTCTGCATTTTCCAATACCTGTGTCATGTAAATCCCAATGTTTTTTCTAAAACAGTTTTCATCATAATCATATTGCTTTTCATTGCAATCTTTCCATTTCAATCTTAATAACTTGTTTTTTCTAATAAATCGTTTTTCTAAAAAGTTTGCATTCCATTTCTCTGCATTGACATCAAATTTATCAAAATACCATCTCACCCAAACTCTATTTTTCTTATTGTTTTTAGCAAGTTTCACTTCCTTGTCAATAATATGAGTATCATACAAAACCTTCATGCCGGTTTTCTTTTCCAGAGCATAACCAAAGGCTACCTGATACAACTGATTTCCTGGGCCTCCCCACAATCTAATAATTCTTGTGTTTTTATATTTATTGTTTAGATATGCTGTATATGAAAAAAAAGCTGCAATCAATAAAACGAGTGCAACAACTGGAACATATATGTATATCTTCTTGTTGAATTTACCACAGCTCTTCATGTATTATTAGTCCTGAAACATCTTCACCAACTTCAACAACTCATCTGCATTTTTATAATCAACCTCCAATTTACCACTGCCATCTTGGTTGAGTTTGAGCTTCACATCAAATCCGCTGTTTTGTTTGAGGTAGTTCTCAATGGCCCGAAGGTTGTTGTCTATTGACTGGCGCTCTTCCCTTGTAAGCTGTTGTGTATCAGACCCACTATCTTCATCTTCCGTATCATGTTCTTCGCTCTGTTTTTGAAGAGGACTATACATCTGCTTTATCATGTCAAATGTAATATTTGCTGGGTTTTGACCGTCATCTTCTTCATCCTCATCCTCTTCCTTACCACCATTCTCAATAAGCTTTTCCAGCTGACGAATTGACAATTGTTTTGTGATTATATCATCAAGATATTTTGAAGGATCATCTGTTCCAAGCAAAACTTTTGCGTGACCTAACGTAATATTTCCATTTTTGATTGCGATAATAACCTCACTTGGAAGATTTAGAATTCGCAACAAATTGGTAATATGACTACGGCTTTTGCCTACTTCCTTAGCCAGTTGGTCGTGCGTGTAGCCAAAATCTTCAATGATATGCTTGTAGCCATTGGCCTCTTCAACAGGGTTTAGATCTTCTCTTTGTACGTTTTCAATAATTGCATTTTTCAGAATATCCTTCTCCGCAATGTCAATTATAACTGCCTTTATCTTTTCAAGACCAGCTAATTTTGTAGCACGATAGCGGCGCTCACCTGCTATAATAATATATTTTCCGCTGTTCTCATTTTGTCCTTTGGCAACGATGATGGGTTGCAGAAGACCACTGTGCTTGATGGAGTTGCTAAGCTCGCGCAGTTTTGCATCATCAAATGTTTTACGTGGCTGATTTGGATTTGGAATGATATTTTCAATCAGCAATTCTTTCAGGCCAAAGCTACTGTCACCGTTTATAAATGTACTTTTGTTGTTATCCAATTCCTCATCATCAATGGCAAGCAAACTTGCTATACCTCGCCCGAGCTTTCTGTCAGTCATCTGCTGGTGGTTATAAGTAGGTTTGTAAAAATCAAGTTTTTATTATTTTTGCCGTTGCGCTGCCCGAGGCCACGCCCTCGCCGTTTGGCTGCGCCTCGTTCCTCGTCGGCCAAACGCGCTCCGCGCCGCGCAACAATATTACTATTCCGCAAATTGGAAAATTCCCTTGCATTTTAAATTTTATCTTTTTCAGTCAATACTGTCGGGCATGTAGCTCAGCTGGTAGAGCAGTTGACTTTTAATCAATTGGTCGTGGGTTCGAATCCCACCGTGCCCACTTTGTTGTGTTTATGCCAGAGCTATCCAAAGAGAAAAGTGAAAACTGGAAAAACAAACTCTACATCGCAGACAATCTTGACGTTTTGAATGGATTAAATAGTGAAAGTGTTGATTTGGTTTATCTTGATCCGCCGTTTAACTCCAACAGGATTTATGGCAGCACAATGGAACGCAACAGCACGGTATTTAGTGATATTTGGAATTGGAGCGACATTGATGAATACAAGCTTGACATCATCGCAAATGACTTCCCAGAGCTGGCAGATTATATTGAAATTATTGACAGAATAAGTGATATTCACATGAAGTCATATATCGTTTATATGGCTCAAAGGGTTATTCAACTAAAACGAATTTTGAAAGATACAGGTTCAATCTACTATCACTGCGACCCAACAGCAGTGCACTTCGTCAAGTTGATGTTGGATGGGATTTTTGGGAAAAATAATTTTAGGAATGAGATAAAATGGACTTACAATACCTATTTAGGCAAGGTTGACACGCTAAAATACTTTCCACGCAAAACTGATTTGATATATTTTTATAGCAAGAATTACAAGGATTACTACTTTAACAAAGTGCCATTTGGTGAGAATTTTCAAGATACGGTTGACGGCAAACGATGGAAGAAATATCTGACAGAAGATGGAACAATTCTTGAAGGACAACATCCAAAAACTGATATAAGATTTAAGGCATACAGAGATAAGTGGATAAGAGAGCATGGCAGGAAACCACAAAAAGGCGAAGCGATTTACTCTTGCAAAGGAACAATAATTACTGATTGCTGGACTGATTTGAAGGCAGTTGATCCAAAATCAAAAGAGAATACAGGCCAACTAACCCAAAAACCCCTTGCCTTACTTGAAAGAATAATAGAAGCATCTTGTCCTGAAAATGGAGTTGTTCTTGACCCATTTTGTGGGTGCGCAACCACTTGCGTAGCAGCTCAAAGATTGAAGAGAAAGTGGATTGGGATTGACATCTGCGACCTTGCGATGGACTTGTTGACACACAGATTGGAGCAGGATGGGTATTTTAAGGATAGAAAAGTTAAGGATCTTGACATGAAAATCAAGGAGCAGGGAGAGGATTTTGACATTTTGAACTGCATAGATAAAAAGTCAAAGAACTATTCTCCACTGCCACGCAGGACTGATGTTGAGGAGCAAAATTTGAACGAACCGAAGACAAAAAGGGCAATCAAAGAGGTTTTGTATCAACAGCAGGAGCACAAGTGCAATGGCTGTGGAAGAGTGCTGGATATTGATTTGCTGGAAATAGACCATATTGTTCCAAAGTCGCATGGAGGTGGAGATTATATGGAGAATTATCAGTTGCTGTGTGGGTCTTGTAATAAAATCAAGGGTGCCAAGCCAATGGAGTTCCTTCTGCAAAGAGTGGAGTTGATAAGAAGAGAGAGGAGAAAGAGGGAGTATTAGAGAGAGGTGATAACGTATGTCTCTGCACCAAGCATTGCTTGCAATGCAAAAGCCACTGCTATAATAAATGCATAGTGGAAAATTTCCTCATCTCCTCTCCAACCTCCCTCCCTTAACCTCATACACATCATCAAAGCGGTCATTAAAGTCGTGGCTGTGAGAGACCATAAGGAGTGCAATATTGTTTTTCTTTACCAGTTCAAGCATTTCGTTCACAACAAACGCAGACATCTCGTTGTCAAGATTGCCAGTTGGCTCGTCTGCAAGGATGATGAGTGGCTTTTTGATAATCGCTCTGGCAATGGCAATGCGCTGGCGCTCGCCGCCGGACAGCTCGTTTGGCATGGCCTCAGCGCGGTGCGACATTTTCAGCATATCCAGCATTTCCATGGCTCGGTTCTCGGCCTTCTTGCGGCTCACATTGCAAATCAGTTGCGGAATTATCAAGTTCTCCTTGGCCGTGAAGTCATTGAATAAGTAGTGAAACTGGTAGATAAAACCAATCTTTTTTCTCAACAGTTGATTGCGTTTGTCAGCCGACATTTTCGTAGCGTTTTGCTCGTCAATCCAAATTTCACCACTTGTTGGCTCTTGAATTAGTCCTGCAATTTGCAAAAATGTGCTCTTTCCACAACCAGAATTTCCAAGCAACAGCGCGCTTTTTCCGCGCTCAATCTGCAAACTTGCATCAACCAACACGTCATGGCTTGTATCGCCGTCAATGTATTTTTTTGTGATATGTTTTGCTTCCAGAGCGAGAGGCATAGCTATTTCTTCCTTTTTAGAAGCTCATTTTTTTTGTCAACCCATTTTTTCCATGCATCATCGTTTGGAAGCGCGGCATATTGATATTCCGGTCTCATTTTAATCTTTTTCCATCTCATTCTTCTATTGAAAGAGTGATTTTTTGTATAAATTTCTTCTCTCCAATTTCCATATATTCTATCAAATACAGCTTCGGCATTATTTTTACATTTTAAAGTTAATGGACCAAATTGACATTGTCTAATTGGAAATATTTCCTCTTTTGTTTGCCAATAATCATAGAAATGACATCCGCATCCATTCGGATGTTCTAATTTGTGTTTTCCTCCGCATTGTAAATATCTATACCTATAATGAGGCTGACAGTTGTCTCCATCACAACATTTTTCCGTTACAAATATATCAATTACAACACCTTTGTGAATTTGTAGTTTGATACGCTTATCAACAAGATATCTATCTTCAAGATTATGCTGTTTTATTTCCTTGTTTAGCACATTATAAACTTTATTCCTATCATAATATACCTCAACGTCCGCGTCATCATCCCAAGGTATAAATCCGCCATGACGAATAGCCCCAAGCTCCGTTCCGCTATCTATTGTATATGGAATGTGATATTTTGTAAAAACATAATCCATAAATGCCAATAATTCATATGTTTCATTCACATATTTCTGCGGCATCAAATCGTTTTTTAAAATTTTACTTTGTGTATATAACTTAATCAACGGATTACACTCCAGAATAGCAAATATTTTTGTACTTCTGAATAAACAGGAGGTTTTTCTAAAACTCTTTACATCACTTGCATGGTGATTTTCCCAGTCATTACGACAATTCTCACTTGTATAATAATTATAACACAAAATATAAGCCAAAATCCAAAAAGGGACAAAAACTAAAAACAGTACAACAATTATGCTTCTAACCAAGAGTTTTACTCCTCTCTCTCTCTCTCTGCGCATAAAAATACAAACTATTGATTATATGCTTTTTTATTTTTCAACAATTTTTTTATATTTATTGTTGCGCTGCCCGAGGCCACGCCCTCGCCGTTTGCAATCTCCTCGTTCCGCTACGCTCCACTTCGTCCAGCAAACGCGCTCCGCGCCGCGCAACAAAAGCCCAGCTCCACGCTGGCGCAACTTATCTTATTTTTCTGATTTTTAAATATAATAATGCCCGTCTTCCATTTTTGGTATCACGATATTTAAAATACACATGTGCGATATATCCAATAATAAAAACATAGAACAATATTCTTTCTGCAACAAAAACCTTGCAGAATACTATAAATGCTTTTTCTATTTCTGCTTCAAATTATTTTTCAAATCAACCCATTTTTTCCATGCATCGTTAGTTGGCAGAGCTGGCTTGCGAAGTTCTGGTGTAAGCTTAATCTTTTTGTTTCTTCCATAATTGAAAGAGTGGTTTTCTGTGTAGGCAACTTCCATCCAATCTTTACCGTATGTGCGGTTAAATGCTTCAACCACATTATTTTTGCATACCAATTCCAATGGGCCAAACTTACATCTTTTGAGTGGATAAATCTCACTAAGATTGACATAATACAACTCTGGAAAAGTTGTTCCGCAGCCAATATATTTGAAATTGTAATTATAAACTTGCTTTTTGTAATACCTTTTGCATTTCACTAAATTAGGAAACAAGTCAACGGTCACGTTTTCCATTTCCAAAGTTGGTATAAGTTGTAAGCTGCCATCATCTTTATATCTGCTATAAATAATTCTATCCTCCACTTTATTCAACTTTATTTCCTTCTTAATAGCTGTCGCCATTTTGTCCTCATCTTCCAAGACGACCAAGTCAACGTCATCATCCCATGGAATAAATCCGCCATGTCTGATACTCCCCATTTCGGTGCCCCAGTCAATAGCATATTTTATATTGTGCTTTGTAAAAACGTAATCCAAAAATGCCAACGCTTCATATACATCGTTCACGGCCCGCTGATCTAGCTTGTCATAAGACATGATGCGGTTTTTTGTAAACATGTTAATGAGCTCGTGCTTATCCATTTTAAGCAACAACCGAAAATGCTTGTCATAACATGCATTTGCCTTATCTTTGTTGTCAACATGTAACTTTCCACACAAGTCAATAGAGAACAAAAAATACGCTATCAAATACAACAAGATCCATCCCGGAACAAGCACAACAAACGACAATACCATCGTAAATTTGCCAATTCTTTTGCTAATTTTCTTAGCAAAACGCTTGCTTACCATATTACTTCTTCATCTTCTCAGCGACCGCGTCTGGAACGATGTCATAATGGTCAAACTGCATGGTGTATTGTGCGCGCCCTTGTGACATTGAACGCAACGTGTTGACATAACCAAACATGTTTGCAAGCGGCACCATGGCGTCAATCACCTGAGCATTTCCGCGAGCATTCATTCCCGCAATCTGTCCACGGCGACTGTTGATGTCTCCAATCACATCGCCCATATATTCCTCCGGCGTGATGACCTCAACCTTCATGATTGGCTCCAACAATTTTGGATTGCCCTTCTCCTTCAATTCACGGAAGGCATAACGAGCAGCCAATTCAAAGGCCAGCGCCGATGAGTCAACTTCGTGATATTGTCCGTCCACCAATGTAGCTTTGAAGTCAATCACTGGATAGCCAAAACCAAGTCCATCCTTCTGCGCATATTCCAATCCTTTCATGACACCTGGAATATACTCCTTTGGAACGGCACCACCGACAATTTTGCTCTCAAATTGGTAGCCAGCACCTCTTTCCAGTGGCTCAAAGTCAATAACCACGCGTGCGAACTGTCCTGAACCACCGCTCTGCTTTTTGTGGAAGTAGTCAATCTGCACGGCCTTGCCAAGACACTCACGGTAGGCCACTTGCGGAGCTCCAACATTCACGCCAACGTTGAACTCCCTCTTCATTCTGTCAACAATAATTTCAAGGTGCAACTCACCCATTCCCTTCAAGATTGTCTGGCCTGTCTCCTCAATGGTTTCAACCTGCAACGAAGGGTCTTCTGCAACCAATCTGCTGATTGCAATACCCATTTTCTCTTGGTCGGCCTGCGTTTTTGGCTCAACCGCAATTTGTATAACTGGGTCTGGGAACTCCATTTTTTCCAATACGATTGGCTTTTCAATTGCGCAAAGTGTATCACCTGTTGTCGTGTTTTTCAGTCCAGCCAGTGCAACGATGTCTCCTGCCTTTGCGACCTTGATGTCCTCTCTATTGTTAGAGTGCATCAACAGCATACGGCCAATTCTCTCTTTGGAACCTTTAATACTATTCAAAACCGCGGTGCCGGCCTCCAACTTACCTGAATAAATACGCAAGAATGTGATTGAACCAACAAATGGGTCATTGGCAATTTTAAACGCCAAACCTGCGAATGGCTCGTTTTCATTAGGGTGTCTGACCTCCTCCTCGTCTGTGTTAGGGTTTGTCCCCTTAATACTTTCAATGTCAAGTGGTGATGGAAGATAATCCACGACCGCGTCAAGCAGCAACTGCACACCCTTGTTTTTAAACGCCGAACCGCACAACACTGGCACAAATTTGAACGCAATAGTTCCCTTGCGGATGCACTTTTTTATCTCCTCATTTGAGATGGTCTCCCCCCCCAAATATTTCTCCATCAAGTCATCGTCCATTTCCACGGCCGTCTCAATCATCGTGGTTCTGTATGCCTCGGCCTTTTCCTTATATTCCGCTGGAATTTCCTCATATCTTGGATCAATTCCGCTCGCGCCCGCATCAAAATACACGGCCTTCATTGACATCAAATCAATCACGCCGGTGAATGTCTCCCCAGAGCCGATTGGCAAAATGATTGGCAGTGGTTTAGCCCCCAAGCGATCAACTATCATGTCAACGCAGCGGTAGAAATTTGCGCCAGTTCTGTCCATTTTGTTGCAGAAACAAATACGTGGCACATTATATTTATCTGCCTGACGCCACACTGTCTCACTTTGTGGTTCAACTCCTGCGACACCGTCAAACACCGTCACGGCACCGTCAAGCACACGCAGCGAACGCTCAACTTCAACCGTAAAGTCCACGTGTCCCGGCGTATCAATCAGGTTAATTCTGTGGTTTTTCCAGAAGCAAGTCGTGGCCGCGGACGTAATGGTAATACCGCGCTCCTGCTCTTGTTCCATCCAGTCCATAGTGGCTGCGCCATCATGCACCTCCCCTATTTTGTGGGTCTTTCCTGTGTAGAACAAAATTCTCTCACTTGTTGTGGTTTTTCCAGCGTCAATGTGCGCCATGATACCGATATTACGATATTTATCCAATGTATATTCAGCCATACCTAAAACTACTTATTTTCATTGTTTTTGAACTCGTCCAGCGCCACTCCCAAGACATCTGCCAGCGATGCACCAGTGTTGTCTGAGCCATACTTTTCAAGTATCTTCTTGTATTCCTCTTCCTCAAAATCTTTGATTGACAGGACAAGCTTTTTGGCGTTCAAATCAAATGCGATAATCTTTGCATCAACCTTGTTGCCGACTGTGAAACGGTCCAATCTTTGATCCAATTTTTCCCTTGACAGATTTGCCTTTTTGATTGATGAATAGACACCTGGAACAACTTCAACTTCCATACGGTCCGCTTTCAAACCAACAACTGTGCAGGTTACATTATTACCAACCACGAACAGGTCTTTGTGTGCCTCAAATGGGTTCTCTGTGAGCTGCTTTATTCCAAATGCAATCTTTGTGAATTTGTCATCTATTGACAAGTAGACAACCTTGACTTTGTCACCAACTTTATATCTTGAAAGAGCATCAACATCGGCCAACCATGCAAGGTTTTCCAAGCTGACAAGCCCTTCAACCTCTCCAACTGCAACGAAGAAACCGTAATCCACAACTTTGACGATCTCTCCATCAAACTGCTCGCCCTCTTTGTGAGCCTCTGCAAATTCTTTCCATGGGTTTCTCAACAAGCGGCGGACTGACAACGAAACTCTCTGTTTGTCACCATCAATCTCCATAACCATGGCCTCAATTTCATCGCCTTCCTTGTATTCCTTCAACTTCTCACTTCCGCCACTGCCCCACACGAGCTCGCTGACGTGCACCATTCCCTCAACTCCTTTGGCAACTTCAACGAACAAACCGTAGTTCGTAATTGTTGTGATTTTTCCTTTGATTGCCTTGCCGACTTCAACGTCTTTGACAAGTTTCAGCCATGCATTTTCAGTCAAGTGCTTCATGCTGACTGCAATTTTGTTGTTAGCTTTGTCAAGCTTTATAACTTTGGCTTTGACCTCTTCTCCAACCGACAAAACCTCTGATGGGTGACCGATTTTTGACCATGAAATATCTGCAATGTGGAGCAATGCGTCAACACCAAATCCGAGGTCAATGAAGACACCGTAATCAGTAATGTTGCGGACTTTTCCTTCCACTGTCATGCCCTCGTGAGCCGTTGCATAGAAGCTCTCCCTTGCATCTTTATATGTGTCGTCAATCACTGCTTTACGTGATACGATTGCATTTTTGTCATCAAAACCGATAACCTTAAAACTGCACTTTTTACCTACTAAATAGCTGATGTCTGTGACATTTCCTTCGTCAATTTGGCTACCTGGCAAGAAGGCAATAAAGCCATCAAAGTCAACTGAAAGTCCTCCTTTGACTTTTGCAAATGGAATACCTTCAATGGACTCTCCGCTGGCATAAGCAGCTTTCAATCTGGCCTTGCTCTCTTCTTTTATAGCGTTCTCGCGGCTCAACAAAAAGTTTCCATTGTGGCCATCAACTGACATTACATATACCTTGACAGTGTCGCCAACCTGTAAATTCTGCTCATCATCTTTCTTGAAGAACTCTTTTATAGGAATTATTCCATCGCTTTTGAGACCTGCATCTACAATCACAATCCCCTTTTTACGATCAATAGAAACTACTTTTCCATCAACAACACTACCGACTGCACCAATATTACTGTGTGCAAAGCTATCAAAATATGCATAAACCAAGTCGGTTTTTCTTACGTTCAATTCAGACATCTAAATTTTTTAAAAACGCAGCTCTTTTCTATGCACTTTTTTTATTGTCAAGGGAACAATCACTACGATGATAATGAATATATCTATTTTTATTTTGCCAAATCTTATCTAAGCAGAAATGGCTGTAACTTAAAATTTCTTAGTCAGAGAGTTTGGTTTCTTTATTATTAATATTCTCAATTATTGTTCTTGTTATGCGGATTATTATGCAAAATGTGAAATCACGTTCTTTTGGGAAATAAATATGTTATTACCGGTAAAAATATGAAAGGTTGACAATAATTTTATCACTCTTTCAATCAACCGATGACTTCACAATCTCATCTTGTATTGGCACGGAAATACAGACCCAAGATATTGTCTGAATTGGTCGGCCAGAATGTGTTTGTCAAGACAATTTCAAATGCAATAACCACGAATAAAATTCACCATGCATTTCTGTTGACGGGCACACGCGGGGTTGGAAAAACATCTTCGGCACGCATATTGGCATTGAGTTTGAACTGTAAAAAAGCAGATAGACCAACATTAACACCATGCTTAGAATGTGATTGTTGCAGAGAAATTTTGAACGGCAGTAACCCAGACGTGATTGAATTTGATGCTGCAAGTAATACGGGAAAAAGCGAAATTCATGACAATGTGATTGATAAAGTGAACTATGCACCAATCATGTCAAGGTATAAAATCTATATCATTGATGAGGTTCATATGTTATCAAAGGCTGCATTCAATGCGCTGTTGAAGACGCTTGAAGAGCCACCAGAAAGAGTGAAATTTATCTTTGCAACAACAGAAGTCAGAAAAGTGCCAATCACGATTTTGTCAAGGTGTCAGAAGTTTTACCTGAAAAATATACCTGAAGATGTCATTTTTAACCACTTGAAAAGCGTATGCGACAAGGAGGCAGTAATATACGATGATGACAGTTTAAAGCTGGTGGCCAAATATGCAAATGGCTCAATGAGGGATGGACTTTCACTACTGGATCAGGCAATTAGTATTACCAATTCAAATTTGGAAATTAGCACGGTCAGTGCAATGTTGTCAATTCCAAGCAGAGAGCTTATTGCAAGGATGTTTAAATACTGCTACATTGGAGATATCAAGCAGGCAATGGAGGTGGCAGACGAGTTTATTTCAGGTGACATTGAAAGCACTTCGGTAGTAAATGAGCTGATGGAAGTCATCTTGGATGGACTGAAAATAGCAAGCGGAGTTATCACAAAGGATGAAATGTGTCATGAATTTGCAAATGTGCTCGGCGAGCAAATGGATGCAGATAACTTGAATATTCCTCGTCTATTGCGCATGTGGCAGATTTTGTCGGCATCCTTACAGGAAATGAAAATAATCCAAGCCAAGCAGTATTTTACGGCGCTGATTTATAAATTGTGTTATTCTTCAACACTTCCAACGCCAGTTGAGAGTTTAAAACTTATCAAAGATGAGCTTTTACAGGAGACATTGAAGCAGTTTCCGGATGGTAAAATATTAAAATAAAGTTGTTGCGCCGCCCGAGGCCATGCCCTCGCCGTTTGGCTGCGCCTCGTTCCTCGGCGGCCAAACGCGCTCCGCGCCGCACAACAACGATTACTTCTTCTCAACAGCTTTCTTTTTCTTGCAGAGAATAATCAGTCCATAACCACCGACAATGATAAGTCCGCCGATAATTTGGTTACTCATGACTGCTTCGCCCAAGATAATTGACGACAGACACATTGAGAACAAAAGACGCGAAAAGTCAAGTGGTTGCAACGTGAGCGCATTGCAGTATTTATAGGCCTTGTAGACCATGTAGACCTCTGTAAAGAAGAGCAGTGATACGAGTATCATAATTGATAATGCGCCCAATGGAACTGGTTTGAATTGCCAGAAGAATAGTGCAGAAACGCCAAGCATGATGATATTTGTGTAAAACATCATTGTCATGGTGTTAAATTTGCCAGCCAGACGCTTGTTGAGGATGACAATGTATCCGCGCATGATTACGCAAAGCAACAGTGCCCCGTATCCAATTGCAGATGTCTTACTAAATCCTGGTTGTTTGATTACGCACACGCCGACAATGGCTAAAACGAGCGCTACGAATATTGATTTTGAACCTTTTTCACCTAACAATTTCACGGCCAAAACGCTGCCGATGATTGGTGCGATAAAAGTGATTGCAGTTGCGTCATTCATCGGCACGCGCGCCATTCCAGTGTATAGCAAAAAAGTTGAAAATGCGAAGATAACATTTCTGATAAAGTTTGGCTTAAATGCCTGCTTATCAAAAAAGTTGAACTTTGCTTTTATCATGAATGGCACGAGGCAAGCGACAATAATAGCTTGGCGCAAGAACAAAACCTCCCATGTTGGTAGACCATAGTTATTGATTACGCGCTTGACACAGATGTTAAGCAGCACAATTAAAAACATTGCACCTGTGTAAATTAGCACCCCGAGTGCACTTTTTGACAACTTCAACTTCATATATTAACCCTTTTTAATTCCACTCAAAAAGCTGTTGTCCTTTGTGCTAATTATAATTTTTTGATTTGGCAGAGTGTTTTTGTAGACCTGCATGGTGCGGTAAAAGCCATAAAACTCTTTATCTTTTGAAAACGCCGACGAGTGAATTCTTATTGCCTCTGCTTCGGCCTTACCAATGATTTTACTGGCCTCCATCTGTGCCTTTGACTTAATTTCCAGTGCCTCTTTGTCAGCCTCAGCCATGACGATTGTTGCCTCTTCTTTACCCTGTGAACGCAACTCCTGAGCCTCTTTCTCACGCTCTGTCTTCATCCTCTTAAATATGGCCTCACTATTTTCAACAGGAAGATCTGCGCGAATAATCCTAACATCAATAATTTCAATACCAAACTCCTTGGTTTGCTCAGCCAAAAGCTTCTGTATGTCATCCATCATTTGCGCGCGCTGCGTTGTCAGGAACGATGACAGCGGATTTGTCGCCACAACCTGCCGCATGATACTGTCAAGCATGGACGAGACACGCATGTTAGCGCCTTGCTCGTTCTTCAAGTTCTCGTAAAATGCCTTCGTGTTTGTGATTTTATACTTCGCATATGCATCCACAATCAGACGCTTTTGGTCGCTGGCGATGATTTCCTTTGCCGGGGAATAAACCTGCAAAATGCGTTTGTCAAAAGATGCAATGTTGTCAAGCAGCGGTGTCCGAAAATAGAGGCCTGCTTTGTCAATTTGGCGAACAACTTTTCCAAAGCGCACGACAAAAATTGTCTCCGTCTCGCGCACCACGAAGATGCTAAACATGCAGACAATCAGCGCAAACGCAATGCAAATGAACTGTGGCTTCACCTTAAAGCTTTGAAAAGTGTCGTCTTTCATAATTCGGCCGATTGATTGATTGTTTTAATAAAAGTCAAGGTTAATCTGCGCGGCGCAGGCTGTGAATTGTGAACGGCAGGATAGACGGCAGCGGCCGCGCATGCCAAAGGCCCCGCACGTCCAGTGATGCAAAGTGCTTTTCGTGCGAAGGGGCTTTGGCGACAGATCTAGCTTTTTTTTAAATTTTTGGCAATTATAAAACATTGGCGTTGCGCTGGGCGGAGCGAGTTTTTACTCCGAGCGGAGCCCGAGCGCAGCGAGGTCGGATTGAGCGAGGAGATTAAAAACCGCGAGGGCGTGGCCTCGGGCGGCGCAACCACAAAATAATCACATATGCTTCAAACTATTTCAGAATTGTACCCCAACTTTTACCTCAAGCTGACGTGTGCTGAGTTTTACATTTGAATATTTTGTTTTGCCAAATGCTTGAACTGCTTTCAATTCAAGTCCAGCAACAATAGCAAGTTTTTTATTAAGATCAAATATTACATCAATACCACCACCATAATTGAATGCACTAACAAATTCCATCTTTGTTTTAAAATAACCATTATAACCATTACCGCCAAGACCTGGATTACTTCCATAATTTTCTCGTCCGAGTAAAACATAACCAAATTTACCATATGGTTGTAATGAAATGTTATCGTTTAAAACATTGTTAATTTTTGTACCAAGTTTCAAATCAAGAGAGAAATAGTTAAACTGTTTTGTATGAGCACGCGATCTATTCATCATCGGTATTCTTCCAGTCAATTCAATACCAACAAATGGATGCAATAACTCTGTTGCTTTATAGTAGACATCATATTCAGCACTCAGACCTAAGTTAGTGAGATAATACGAAGAACCATTCATAATTCCTTCTCTATCGGCTTCTCCTTTTACATCACCACGCGTTTCTTCAACCGAATAACCAAGTTTAATACTTGTTTTTCCATAGATGTTGTCAGTAAAATCATATGCAAAAACATTTTCACTCATGCTTGCACTTGCAGTAGCAAAAATACCAGCAATTAATATAATCTTTTTCATAAAAAAATAAAAAAACATAATAGAACTAACATGGCAACCATTAAAATATGTGAAATCAAAAAAAACGAAATGAATGGAACACTACTCCAATACGTTATTGTCTTAGATATAGCAACATCCACCATTGCTATATCTTATAGCCACTGCCAAAGATTTTTGTTGATATTTTTTGCTAAAACAAGATTTATGTCCTCTGCTGAACAAATACATGAATTTAGTTCCTCAAAATTAGACATGAACGCATTATTAATTAACATAATTTTTTATTGTCAATGAAAATGTTATAAAAAACTCTCTGCTAAAAACAAGCCATCAATTTATTGTTGCGCCGCCCGAGGCCACGCCCTCGCGGTTTGTATTTCGCTCCTCGCGTTGCTCCTCGCACAAACGCGCTCCGCGCCGCGCAACATATTTTTATCATTTTTTCTCCTCAACTTCCTTATTTACAATCTCCACAAACTCCTCCACTCCAACGCTCTTATTCTTCATCTCCCCAAACTTTCTAACTGACAAAGTGCCATCTTCAATCTCCTTCCTGCCTATCGTTATAATATAAGGTATTTTCATTTCACTATGATGACGAACTTTATAACTCACAGTTTCTTTACTTAAATCACACTCACAACGAATTCCTGCGTCTTGTAGTTTCTTTGCGGTCTCTTCAACTTGTTTATCAAAATCATTAGAAACACCAATTACAACTGCTTGAACTGGCGCGAGCCATAACGGAAGAGCACCGGCATGGTTTTCAATAAGTATAGCAATAAACCTTTCAAATGACCCGAGAACCGCTCTATGTAGCATAACTGGTGGTTTTTTTGTTCCATCTTCTGCAACATATTCAGCGCCCAAACGTTGACCTAAATTGAAATCAACCTGAAAAGTTCCACACTGCCACTCACGCCCTATTGCATCTCTCAATGTGAACTCCAATTTAGGACCATAAAAAGCACCTTCTCCTTTGTTTAATTCCAGTTCAATACCAATTTTTTCCATTGGTTCACGCAATGCTTTTTCCGCTTTATCCCAAAGTGCATCACTGCCAACCCTCATTTCAGGTCTATCGCTGAACTTAACTTTAATATTTGTAAAACCAAAATCATCGTAAACCTCCTTTAATAGCTCATAAAATGCAATACATTCATCGGCAATTTGATCTTCACTGCAAAAAATATGTGCATCATCTTGGACGAACCCTCTAACTCTCATCAACCCATGCAACGAACCACTTGGCTCGTATCTATGACACTTGCCGAATTCAGCCATTCTTATTGGCAAATCTTTATAACTTCTAATTTTGTTTTTGAAAATCTCCACATGACAAGGACAATTCATTGGTTTGATTGCAAAATCCATATCTTCGTCGTCAATTCTTGTGATAAACATATGCTCCCTATATTTCGCCCAGTGTCCTGATTTCTCCCACAAGGTTTTTGAAACAATTTGCGGAGTTTTAACCTCAATATATCCGTATGCCTGCAACTTTTTCCGCATATAATCTTGCACTATGCGGTATAAAGTCCAACCTCTTGGATGCCAAAAGGCACAACCCGGTGCCTCCTCTTGCATATGAAATAAATCAAGTTGTTGCCCCAGTTTGCGGTGGTCGCGCTTTTCTGCCTCTTGCAGCATTTTCAGGTAGTCATCCAGCTCTTTTTGTGTAGTCCAGCAAGTGCCATAAACCCTTTGCAACATTACGTTTTTACTGTCCCCGCGCCAGTATGCCCCTGCAACTTTCATCAATTTAAAATACTTCAAAAACCCAGTGCTTGGCACGTGCGGCCCGCGGCAAAGGTCGGTAAAAGAGCCTTGTGAATAAGAAGAAAGAACAACATTTTTGTCCGCCTCAATCAAGCTTTTTATTTGCTCAACTTTGTATTTCTCTTTGTCTTTCTGGAAGAAATCACACAACTCCTTACCATCCCACTCTTTTCTGATAACCTCAAAATTCCTCTCCGCCAACTCGTGCATTTTTTTCTCAATTTTTTGGAAATCTTCGGTGGTGATTTTTGTGCCATCGGTCAACTCAAAGTCATAGTAAAACCCATTTTCAACTTCTGGGCCAAAGCCAAAATGCACCTTGTCGCCGTATAATTCTCGCATTGCTTGGGCAAACAAGTGGGCGCACGAGTGCCTCATCGTATCCAGTAAAATCTGCTTGTCTTTGGTGTCTTTTGTGTCGGAGGTGATAATTTTCAGCGTACAGTCCGCCGTGAGTTTTGTGGCCAAATCAACCACTTTGTCGTTCACGACTGCAACCACGGACTTTTTCATCAAAGAGTGCGAAATACCCTCCGCAATTTCTTTAACAGAGATATTGTCCTCAAAAACTCTCTCACTTCCATCAGGAAAAGATACTTTTATTGACATGCTCCGCGATGGGCTTGGAATTATAAAAATCAAGCTGGATTGTTAATCTCCACCACCTTTGCCTCTGGTGTGTAGACATAGTATTTCTTGCCAATTTGTCTTGCAAGTTTATACGCAAAATCCTTCATCAGGTCATCAACTTTGGCTTTGCTGGCTTCTTCCATCTTGACAAAAACAACGGGTCTGTCGCGGTCAATCAAGTTTTCAGCGCCATCCAAGGCCTCAAACTCCATGCCCGGCATGTTAACTTTTATCACATCAACATGTTGAAATATCTTCAAGTCATCAATTTTCTTGATTTTATAATCACCGTTTGTATCTTCAACGAGCTTGGTTTTGGCATAATTTTTCATCTTGAATTTTTCAATGCGTGCACGTGTATCCTTGTTTCCAATACCAAAATTGAGAGCAGCAACTTTTTTTAGACCATTAATCTCAATATTTTTCTTCAAAATGTTGTATGGCATCTCCAAAGCTTCACATGCGTAGATAAATTTTGCTCTCTTTGGCGATTGCAGCATCCAATATAAGGTTTCATTTCCAATATTTGCACCAACATCTATAATTACCGCATTGTGTGGTAAAAATTCATCCAGTTCTTGTAACTTTTTTTGCTTGTAAAACTTGTTTTTATCAACGATCTTTGTCTGCATTTTTTCCACAGCATAATTAGGAACATAAAATTTGACGTTATCCTTGATAAAAATATCATCTTTCATTGACATCTTCATAGCAAGCTGCTTGTGTTTTTCAATAACTTTTTCAGTTTTATCAAGCACTTTTTCTGTTTGTTTAAGAACCTTTTTCTGCTTGCTTTGAATTTGAACAACTTTGATAGAACAAAAAATTGCAAAAATCAGTATCAATGTGCCAAAAATAACATGCATGGCCCATGATATGATGGTTTCTTTTTCTAAAAATAGCATAAATTACAATATTATTTAATCTATTTTTTTTCAAAAATCAATGATAAAAGTAAAAAAAACCAATTTTTGCTGCGTGCATAAAAAATAATTTGCAATATAAAAAAAGTATTTTCAAACCAAAAATAACGAATGAACGAGCAAATTGGAATTGAAAATATTGGATTTTACACACCGAATGCCGCAATAAGTTTGGTTGAATTGGCGAAGCACACACGACAAAATCCTGATAAATTCACGAAGGGCTTGGGGCAGCTAAAAATGTCGGTTATCACGCCTAATCAGGATGTAATTTCCATGGCCGCAAACGCCGCAAAACAGATATTGACAGAAGATATTATTGACAAAATTGACTTAGTTTTATTTGCTACCGAGAGTGCTGTTGATGCCTCCAAGTCGGCTGCGGTTGAGGTGCATAATTTGCTGAATTTGCATAAAAATTGCAGATGCCTGGAAGTCAAACATGCATGCTATGGCGGAACTGGCGCGGTATATTTGGCGCGTCAACATGTGTGTCAAAATCCGCAAAGCAAGGCGCTTGTTTTGATGAGTGATATTGCTTTTTACGGTTTTAAAACCACTGGCGAGCCCACACAAGGATGTGGCGCGATGGCATTGATTATTTCTGCGGAGCCAAAAATATGCACTTTTGGCCCTGAAAATGTTTGTCTAACAAAGACATGCAACGACTTTTTTCGTCCATCTTTCAAGCAAACACCAATCTGGGACGGCCACATGTCAATCAGAGCGTATTTGTCAATGTATAATCAGGCGGCATGCGAGTGGGAAAAGAAATACGGCGCTATTCCAGAGGTTATGTGCTGTCATATGCCCTTTGCGCGCATGCTTGACAAGTGTGCTGTCATGCAGAAATATAGCAATGAAATAAAATCATATGCAAGCATAATTGGAAACCTCTACACAGCATCACTGTATTTAGGTCTACTGTCACTATTAAATAACTGCAAAGATGACTTATCTGGCCGCATAATTGGTATGTTTTCATATGGATCGGGATCGGAATGCGAACTATTTTCTGTCAAAATTTCAAATGGATATAAGGACATTTTGAATGCTAAAAAAGCCAGCATTGAGGCCATGATTGCTGATAGAATTACAGTTAATTATAGAATTTACAAAATGCTCTTGAAAAATTGGTTGAAGCGAGAGAAAAAGCTAAATTGGCATCTCGGGAGACAAAAACCATCAATCTGCAATGTGAATGAGGATACAAAACTGATTTCTATAAAAAATGGAGCAAGATACTATAAATAGCCTAACAAGCAAGTTGTTTAAACGAAATACACATATTGGCCAAGCTAAAGTACCGGCCAAGCTAATAATTAGTGGTGAGCACGCAGTTTTGTATAACTTGCGAGCCCTGACGTGTGCGATAAATATATGGATGCACGTTGAAGTGAGAAAAACTTTTAGATACCGAGTTGTGATAGAACAAGATAAAAAAAAAAATATCGTCAATCTTGATGATAACTTTCCAGAAAATAAAATGGATAATCCGCTGTGTGAGATTTATCGGCAGTTTGTGCTTTTTACTGAGTGTGATATTTACGGCATAAGAGTGAAAATAAAAACGGAAATCCCATCACGATGTGGTCTTGGTTCAAGTGCTGCACTTGTTGTTGGAATGATAAAGGCGCTGGATAATCTCTTTCAAACTCATTTGTCGCAGCATAACATGACATTGTTGGCAAAGAACTGTGAGAATATTTTTCATGGCAAAAGCAGTGGAATAGACGTGCAAACGATTTTGAGAAAGGGAATTGTGAGTTTTGATAATGGTAAGGTCAGAAATTACAGGCAAAAGTTCAACAAAATTTGCGTAATTGACACTGGCAAGCCACAGTTTTCAACGAAGGAAGTGGTTGGGTTTGTGGCACAAAAATGTGCAAATGATAGTGCAATTTGGGGTGAGTTTTATGACATCGTTTCAAATGAAGAGACATTGATGTTGAAAGGCAAAAATATAAATTATCTCATAGACCAAAATGAGCGCTTGCTTGAATATATTGGCGTTGTTTCCAAAAAAACAGCAGCATTTATAAAGATATTAAAAAAATATAACATTCATGCCAAAGTTTGTGGCGCTGGAACGATTGGCACACATGAGAAATTTGCCAACAATGGCGTAGTTGCTGTTTTTCACGAGCTGGATAAATATCAAAAACAAAAGCTCCAAAAGACATGCAGAATTTTTCAATTTAAATTAAAATTTGCTGAAATAGTTTATTGAAGAATACCAGCTCTGTAAAGCATCTTAGCAACTTCAAACCAGCTACCCTTGCTGATAGCAATTTTTTCTATTGCAGCCAAAATTTCTTTTTTACAAATAGCCTCACGTTCAGCAAGTTCTCGCATCGCAATCTCGCGTAATCTCTGCTCCGCAACCTTCTGCATGTGTTCCAGTTTGGCTTTTTTCCTCTCCTCTTCAATTTTCAATTTGTTCTCCATTTTCTGTCTGATGGACACAATACGCTTATTTATGTAGTCCTCGCGGCTAATTCTGTTTTCCTCTTCCTGTCTTTTTAGATTTGAAAATTTCTGCCTGCTGCTCTCAGCCATCTCCTTCATTTTCTTTCCAAGAGCAAACGAATAGTCATCAACCTCTTTAATCTGTGGAGCTGTAGAAAACATCTGAACTTCCTTCTGAACTGGCTGTTCTTCTGCTTTTTCCGTATTTTTGATTTCAACTTTCACAATAGCACTATCAGAAACGCCTTCATCTTTAACTTTGCTTGTGTGGCTATTTTCTCTTCCTTCTGAAGCTTTACTCTTCTTCAAACTTATGGCTTTAAAATTGTTCGGCATATCTCCAAATCTGAAAAACCGTATCTATTTAATACTTTTTATTATAAAAGTCAAATTTTAAAGTAAAGATTAATTCCAAACCACTTGTTGCATCTTTTGCTTAAAAGGCACTACGATACCCGCCACAGCGCGCACATTTGGCATCGTTGCAAGTATTTAAGTTATAATGAGTTGATAATTTACTGCCAAGAGACTTGTTGTTTATCTCCTTTTCAGGATAGTTTTCATATTGTTGATTGAAATCTTCCTGACGATATTGTTCTGGCGGATCATTTCCTCGTGATTGAGTTTGATAATTCCTCACATGTTCAATGTAATTCTTGTCTGCACTATATCCAACATTTTCGTTTTTATAGTTGTTGTTATACTGATTACTATTGTCCGCATAGTCATTCATTTGAGAATGGTTTTGTTGATAACCGCTTACATCGTCATTGGTATAACTATTTGAATAATTCTTTGCATAATCATTATTCTGCTGATAATTTCCATTGCGGCCACTGTATTCTGTATTTTCATAATCCGAATAGTTGCGTTTCGCTTGCAAATACTCATCAAACGACCGAGTACTCTGTTGCTTATCATCCATTTCGTTATAGTTATTCTGCTGCTGTGTGCTATATTGACCTTGCTGATTGTAATTTTGTTCTTGCTGATAATTGTTCTGCTGATAATTCTGCTGTTGCATGCTGTCATATTGACCATTCCTAACGTTATCCCGCCATTGTTGGTTATTGTTTTGGTATTGATTGTCTTGCCATTCATTTTGTTGTGAATAATTCTGTTGCCGTTGGTTGTTATACTGGTTTTGCTGATTATAATCCTGTTGTAATTGTTGAGAGTTATTTTGCTGTTGCACATTTTGATATTGGTTATATTGATTATTTTGTCCGTTATTCTGCTGTTGGTAGTTATTGTTAAAGTTATTCTCAACATAAGATTGTTGATCTGCATTATCTTTAACTGGTTGATTAAAACTCTTTTTAGCTGGGCCAAGATTTTGGTTTTTATCCTTGCCTTGCGCCTCTTCCTGAGCGATTATATCGTCAAGATGTTTTTTTCCGTCTTTGCCTTTCTCACTTTTTTTGTTTTTTTTTTGCCTTGCACATGAAATTATCAAATAAATTCCAAACGGCCACCACAACACACCGACAATTATTTTCCACATCGGAACTGAGACATTCTCATCTTTTTCCTTTTTTGCCTTTTCTTTTTCTTTATCCTTGTCTTTGTCTCCTCCAAATACACCGGTTACAGGATTCCATGGCATAGCTACTATGCTACTAAATTATAGATAATAGTCAATTTTTAATCATCTTCCAGTAGATAATTTTCACTGAAACAATAGCACCTACCCCCCGATACTACAATGTGATCTAACAGTTTTACACCAATGCTTTTCAGAGATTGCTTTATTTCATTTGTTGTGTCTATATCAGTTTGCGATGGAGTACAATCACCAGATGGATGATTGTGTGTTAGCACAATATTGCACGCATGCAACTCTAATGCTTTTTGCATTATACGCCGAATATTCAATGTCACGCCGTTAACATTTTCTGCGCCGCTTTTTTCATCCTTAATTAGCCGCAATTTGCTATCAAGAAACAGAACATGAAATTCCTCCTCTGCCAACGTTCCAATTTTTACTTCGCAATATCTTAACAATGTCGGCATTGTATCCAATACTGAACGCTGATCTATCTCATTTTGAAGTATTCTTGCTACTATTTCATTACAAAGCTTGAAGGCATAATGTATTTTCTCACCATTCACACTACAAGCATTGAGCTCATTGGTACTTGCATTTGAGAGATTGTGCAAATTTTTGAATTTATCAATCAGTGCATAAGCTATTTGTTTTGTGTCGGCACGAGGAATGATTGTAAAAAGAAGCAATTCTAATAGCTCTATATCAGTAGTTAAACTTGGTGTTTGCATGAACCTTTCTCTGGCTCTTTGTCTGTGTCCTGCATGATAATTTTTTAGTTTATTTTTTACTAACGGTTGATTATTATCTGAAATTTTTTTTATAACGTCATCCTCATTACTTTCAAACACGCTGGCAAGTAGCTTGTCATCTGCTAATTGTGTCTTGTGAAAAGCAACAACGGCATTATGTTGCTCGCCATTGTTATCAATTTCAATATCAGCAAGCAAATCACTAAAACCTCCAAGTATTTGGTCGTCGTCCTGAACCATTTTGTTAATTATAGCACCTTTGGCACAACAAAAAACGTTTCTTGTCCGTCCATTTCTTTCTCAACTGCATTTGCAAAAATATCTGCTGTCTCCTTTGCTACAATATCGTTGTTTGAGATATATTTTGCATCTTCTCCAAGTGTATTATACATTGGCTCAACACCTTCAATATTGACTTCCTTCAAAATTTGTTGCCATTCTATGATGCGTGCGACATCCTTTACCAATTCTTCATCAACATGGTTGAGACCTGCTGCTTTGAATATTCTTGTTAAATCTTTGTTTTCCATACTACACGCACTAAACTAAATCAAAAATTGATTTATCTTTAAGTAAAAGCGCTATAATAAATGTCAATACTTCCAAAAGCTATCAACAAATCCGAGTTGATTTTTCATTTTGTTCAAAACAGATATACCACTTTCTTTTGTTGCATATGGTCCGACACGGACTTTACTGATACCGCCTTCATTCATAACATACACATTGTTGATGCCATTGGCTTTCAACTTTGCAACTTGCGACAATGCCACTTCTTCACGACTATAACACCCTGCTTGAATATAATATTGTCCTGCTGCTGGTGTATATGTTTGCTTGTTTGCTTGCGCCGCATTGTTGCTTGTCGTATAAGATGCCCTGGCTGGTGTGAAATATGTACTTACATTTTGCTTTGATGAAACCTGCTTACTTGTATCCAAGAGTTGACTTTCTGTTAATGTATTTCTTGACTTTTGGCTATTTTTAAATGACTGATTAACTGCTCTTTCCAAGTCAGCATCACTCCTGAATTCATCGCTCACAGTTGGTGTTCTATTTGGAGCATAAAACCTGCTTGTTTGCCCACTATATCTTACACCAGCGTCTGGACCGCTTTGACACGCACTGACGGCCGACAAAACCAATGATAAACAAAGAAATTTTCTAACTAACAGCTTCATACACTACTACTGTAAAACAGATTTTATTGATTGCAAGAGAAAAAATAATCAAGCTTGACAAATACGCATTCTGAACTAAAATCTCCTGTATTTTGATGGCATTTGATAAACCAAAAATGTTCGTTTTTTTGCATGGCTACGATGCCACTGGCGAGGCCATGATGGTGCTGGACGCGCCGTTCCGCAAGCTTGCGCCAGAAGGCTCGCAGTTTTTTTACCCAAACGCGCCATTCAAAACAGGTGGCGGCAAGGGCTACAACTGGTTCTCATTCGTGTTCGGCGACAACCCGTTTGACATCAACGAGGAATACATCTACCACAGCATGCAGCTGGCGATGCCGTATTTGAAAAACTACATCGGCAACCACATGGATAGGCAGCTTTTTAGCACGCACGACTTGGTGCTGGTCGGATTTTCACAGGGCGCTGGATTGGCTGTGCACGCAAGCATGCGCATGGGCGAACCAATCTGCGGAGCAATCAGCTTTTCCGGCGGGTTTGCAAATCCTCACAATGAGGCCAAAGGTGGCGATGTTCAAGACCAGAAATCGCCAGTTTGCTTTATTCATGGGGACAAAGACCCGATCTTGCCATATCAATTTTCCGTGCGTGGGAACAAGATTTTGCAGAACGCTGGCTTTGAAAGCGAGTGCCACATTTTGGAAGACACCAAGCACCTCATCACGCCAGAGGCCATTGACATTGCAGGTGATTTTTTGAAAAGGATAATTTAATATAACCAGCTATCAATTTATGTTGCGCCGCCCGCGGCCACGCCCTCGCGGTTTGGCTCCCCCTCGTTCCTCGGCGGCCAAACTCGCTCCGCCCATGGCGCAACAATAAAATTCAATAAGAAAAAATAGCAAAAAGAAAAGGCCAGCAGAAAATCTGCCGACCCTTATCAAATACTTCGTTATCAAAACGAGGATTAGAACATAAATCCAAGTTTTGCAGCAAATGTGTGGTGCTTCATTGTTATACCACCGAACTTTGCCAATGTTGAGTATCTCCACTCACCACCGATCATTACATTCTCATTGACGATTGCTTCCAAACCAGCACCAACTGTCATACCAAAGCGTCTTGTTTTTTCTGTTTTGCCTTCGTCTTTTTCGCTAACTGTTGCAAGGTTACCACCGAACAATCCGTATGGTTGAAGTGCAAAGCTTTCACAGAGGTTAAATTTAAGACCTGCTTTCAATGCTAAGTAACCCCATTCACTGTATGAAATTTTGTCACCTTCTGCAACACTTCCCATGATTTTGTTGTGGATTGGTAATCTACCCTCACCAACGATACCAACAAATGGGTGAACTGCATTAGATGCTCTGAAATACCAGTTGTAACCAAGTGTCAATGACAACGAATGATTATATGAGTTTGCATTTTTGTCACCTTCTGCAACTGCTGCGTCAACCATTTTCTCAACTGCGCCTTCGTAGATTTGTGCTTCGTAGCCAATCATTCCGTAAGCTTTACCGTAGACACCGCTTTCTTCTTTGTAAGAAGATTTCTTTGTTGTAACGGTAACAGGAGTTTTAACTCTAACTTCCTCTTTTACAACTCTTGTAGGTCTTTTCATTTTTGATTTATTGTTGTCCCAGTTAATGACAATCCTGTCACTTTGCTTGTGAACAGTTTTTGTTGGAGCGGCTTTTGCCTTATCTGCCATAGCAGGAGCCAAAGCTAATGCCAAAGAAACACATGATAATAAAGTTTTTTTCATAGAAAAAATTTTTTAACAATGCGCTTGAAAAAAGACAAAAAATAATTGTCAAGAATTTTTTTTTGCTCTTTCAACGTATTCCATGGTTGTGGTTGAGACAACAATGTCCTCGCCTGCATCCATGAAGTCAGGTATATTAATGGTAAGACCATTTGTCAATAGCGCTGGTTTGAATGATGCTTTGACTGTTTGTCCTTTGATATATGGTTGGGTCTCAGCTATTGTGCAGACAACATTTTGTGGCAAAGTCGCAGAAATTATCTCACCATCTGCATAGTCAATCATAAGCTCCATGTTTTCCTGCAAGAATTCTACTGGTCCAGAAAGCATTGTGGCTGGAAGAGAAAATTGCTCATAGCTCTCCAAGTCCATGAATTCCAAGTCATTGCCATTTTTGTATAAATATTGCGCCGCCTTGCTCTCATACATCACCTTATCAACTGTTTGATCACTACGAAAGCGGTCATTCAACTTTGTTCCTGTTTTGATGTCTTTCAATTCCGCCTGTATAAATGCGCCCCCCTTGCCCGGTTTGACATGTTCTGTCTTAACCACGCGATACATTGAGTTTTTATATCTTATCAAATTTCCAACTTTGAGTTCTATTGCACTAACATTTGCCATAAGTTTTGTTCCACTGATTGATAAGAAATGTAATTGTCAAGCAAGCAATAAATTGAATTTTAGTGTTGCGCTGCCCGAGGCCACGCCCTCGCCGTTTGGCTGCGCCTCGCTCCATCCGCCCTCGCTGCGCTCGGGCTCCGCTCGTCGGCCAAACGCGCTCCGCGCCAGCGCAACAATTTTTATATTGCATTTAAAAAATCTTACTAACAAGAGATGCTATATTTTTTATGGTCATCCAAATAAGGAATTATTTTTTAAAGACACTATTTTGTGTATATCTATATTGTTTGAGTTCTTGCACCAATCATCACAATCAAAAAATGCAGACACTTACAACAAACAAGACAATTCTAAATATAAATCAAAAGCTTGAAGAAGGAACAATAACATTTGATGATATTTTTAGAGCAGATTATGGTGAATATGCAGACAAGGATGCCAACAGCAGAGAAGTTTTGGACACTCTGGTTGAAAAGACAAAAAAACATTCAACAAAAAGCAACAATAAGGAAATTGTAAAGATTGACTTTGATAAGTTAATAAATAAACACATGGACGAATTGGTTGCAATCATTCTGGATAAGGACAATTTGAAATATCATCTTTACGGTGCAGACGAGGACAGGTGGTTAAAAGAAGATCCAAATTTGCATGCTCCATTGAATTATTACCAGCAACAAGTATTACTTGAAGCAAAGAAGGAGACGTTGGTTAGGTTAAGCAATGAAATTGTCAGGACAATAGCAGAAACTGAAAAAGATTATGTCATCAATTTTGGTATTTTGTGGACTGCATACGGTAATGGCAACCAGTTAGATGAATGCTTTGCAATGACTGAAGAATATATCAAAGAGATGAAAGCAGTCGTTGACAAAAAGCAACCACTTACAGAAAATCAGAAGAGCACACTCAGAGCAGTTATGGCAATGGAAAAATTTGAAGATATTATCACAAATAGCTTTATGGATATTATTGTGAAACATTGCGTTCTGAAAAAAAGCCGCATTGTCTGTGCTGCCGCAAGGAAGGTCTACGAGCAAGACATGAAAAATCAAGCAAAAAAGTAAGATATATTGCGCCGCCCGCGGCCACGCCCTCGCGGTTTGTATTTTGTTCATCATTTATGTTCCTTGCACAAACACGATCGCTCTGCAAAAAAAACACTGTTTTAACAATAAAACATACACAGTAAAAAATAATCCTTGCAAATAAAAAAATGTCTTCCACTGGAAGATTTAAATTATGATAAGAAATTATGAATTAACCTTGCTTGCGCGCCAGGATGCATCTGATGAGGACATCAAAATGGCCTTGCAAACACTACGAGATATTATTTTATCAAACAACAGCTCCATTTTGTATGCTGAATACTGGGGTTTGCGTCAGTTGGAATACCAAATCAACAAGAACGATGCCGCACATTTCTACTTCATCCAGTTCAAGTCAGATATTGAAACGAACAAGCTGATAGAAGAAAAACTCTCCACAAGCGAGATTTTCATAAGATATTTACTCGTCAAGGCCGATGAGGATGGAATAAAATCAAAGAGCGCAAACGCTGTTGTAGAGGGAGACCAAAGCGAGGACGGCCTAACTATTGACAAGCGCTATTTGAATGTGCTGAAAAATGTATTTAATTTGAATTCGTAATATGGCAGGTATTAAAAGTCAAACATTAAGAGCAACACAGAGCACCGACGACAGTATGGTTAATGCTATGTCTGGTGACATTTCATATGAGGACTTGGCAAAGGTTGAGGGCATTTCAACAATCGCCTTGAAAGTTAAAAAAGATGCATCGTCGTCATTCTTCAAGAAGTCAACAAATTGTCCGCTCAGCAAAGTTGAGGATAAGTATATTTCATACAAAAATGTCAAGTTGCTGCGCAGATTTATTAGCCCACGCGGAAAAATTGTGGCCGTTCGCAACTCAAATGTCCAGAGCAGAAAAAAACAAGTTGCGCTCCGCCAAGCAATCTTGCGTGCAAGGTTTTTAGGGCTCTTGCCTTACGTAAAATATTAGTTTTTGATGTGAAGATATGAAAATTATTTTGAACCGTGATTTAAAAAATGTTGGAAAAGTTGGTGAGGTCTGCAATGTTTCTAATGGCTACGGAAGGAATTTCTTGTTACCAAAAGGATATGCTGTGGTTGCTACAAAAGCCAATATCGCACAAATTGAAAGCAAGCTCGCAGAGTTAAAAGAAAAGAATGCACAAGCAGAAAAAGACGCTTCTGTTGTTGCAGAATTATTGAACAAGGAAGTGTTCAATACAGTCCGCCAGGCAGCCGATGACAATACTATTTACGGCTCAATCAGAACAAAAGATGTCTACAACTTAATCAAGGCATGTTTATCCGCAAACAACAGTAGT
Source organism: Rickettsiales bacterium (assembly GCA_017477855.1). GTDB lineage: Bacteria > Pseudomonadota > Alphaproteobacteria > Rickettsiales > Deianiraeaceae > UBA4311. Next base: position 31,088 of record JAFUUN010000062.1, read on the forward strand.
TTTGACTTTGACATCGGAGGCATCAACATTGCAACACCAATCAAAGCATTGGGACAATATGTCATTCCTGTGTGTTTGTTCGGAGATGTCGTTGCAAGCGTCCGCTTGAACGTTTGCCGTAACCAGAGCGATTTTGAAAGTGACACCGCTGCATTTGATAAAAAGATGCAACAGGCCTTGGCAGTAGCAGAAAAGAAAAACGCTGAAAAGGTTGAAGCAAAAGAGGAGAAAAAAGAGGAAGTCAAGGAAGAACAACCAAAGGAAGAGGCTAAAACAGAAGTTGCGGAAAGCACAGAGAGTTCAGACAAATGAAATCAATAACTGTTGGGAAATTTGTCTTTGACTATCCAATTTTTCCTGCTCCGATGTGTGGTGTGATGGATGCACCATTTCGTGCAATGCTTTTGAAGTTTGGGACGCCACTTCTTTACAGTGAGATGATCGCATCTCATGCAACTATTTTAACATGCAGAAAAGACTATATCAAACATGCAACTAAGAAAGAAACCGACAAAGTACCATTCGTAATTCAAATTGCAGGTTGTTCACCGGAAGTTATGAGCGCCGCCGTTTTAGTAGCTGCCGATCGTGGCGCAGACATTGTTGACATGAACTTTGGCTGTCCTGTGAAAAAAATTGTCAATAGCTACGCTGGCTCAGCACTCATGAAGGATGAAAAACTGGCTGAGCAAATCATCAGTGCAGTGGCTAAAACAGCCAACAAAATCAATATGCCGTTGACAATCAAAATGCGCATGGGATGGGATACCGATCACTTGAACGCACCAATCATCGCCAAGCTGGCAGAGGACAACGGCGTACAAACGGTTACCATACACTGTCGCACACGAAGCCAAATGTATAGTGGCGCAGCAGATTGGAAGTTCGCCAAAAAGTTGAAGTCCACACTAAAAATACCAGTCATTGTAAATGGAGACATCAACTACGGCAATCTCGGCGATGCACTTGCCGTTTCCTCAGCGGACGGCGCAATGATCGGCCGTGCGCTATATGGTAAACCGTGGCTGATTGCTGATTGCATCGCCAAAATGCAGGGGCAAAAAAACAGTGCTAAGCCAGTCAACATATGGAGCGAGTGCATCAAGGAACATCTTGAACGTATTTTTGATTTTTATCCACCACAAAATGCTGTTGGGTTTGCTATCAAAAACCTGTATTTTTACAGCAAAGACATGGCAGGAGGGGCAAATTTTCGGGCTAAAATCTCGCAGGCAAAGGACAAAACAACAATTTTGCAAGTGGCAGAGGATTTTTTCAAGTAATTTGTTGTGTCTTAGCGCCCGACTCCAAATTTATTCCAGCATTGCCATTATTATTGTCCTTCTGTTGCATTTCATAAAACTTTTGTTCTTCTTCTTTTCGTTTCTTAGCATTACGGTTTGAAAAGTAAGCCGCCAAGCCAATTACAAGACCTATTACGGCAATACATCCAACAACAATAGCAATAATGGTACCAGTGCTAAGTTCTCCTCCTTCAACACCAAAGCCTTTATGTAATTCTGTTTTATCAATGCTACCATTTTTATCTGTATCGAAACTGTCAAATGTTTCGGCATCTAAAACTATTGTTTTTGTTATGCCACCATCTACGCTTTCCGAAGTAGACATAGCCCCGTTCCCTAGCTCTTCTTTGGTTAAAAGACCATCATCGTTTTTATCATACAAATTAAAACCTGTATTAAGAGCCCATCGTGTGAAGCCATCAAACCATCCCATATTGATATTATAAGTAAAAAATTTTTATTTGTCATTTTAAATTATCTAATAATTTTGTTGCGTTGCCCGAGGTCACGCCATCGCGGTTTGTATTTCACTCCGCTCCGCGCAATGTTTATTTTTTAACCAAAAAACTTATAGCATAGTAAAAATTGACAAATTGCATTAAATGCACTATAACGTAACAGTTTTAAAGATCATGTATGAGTGGCAGTGGTATAAAGTTGGATAACAACAAAAATCAATTAAAAAGAATCAAGTAGTGAATCAGAGCATGAGTATTCTCCTGAAGAAATGATAAAAGTATGCTTAAAATACGATTTGGCTGAAGATAAGGCAGTAGACGATCTATTTAAAACGTCCAAGAGGAATATCTTAAAAAAGAATGACACAAAGCTAAAACGGAAAGACCTCAAGCCAAAAAACATCAAAAACATTATAAAAGCACTTAACAAAGGCAGTTCATTATATGATAAAAAGAAACTTAAAACCATTGAAAACATTTATCTTAAAAAGAAATTTGGAATTTCCTCTTCTTCCCAACAACAAGCTCCCCTTCATTCTCAACAGAAAAATTCTTATCAACCGTCTCACCATCAAAACGCACGCCGCGGTTGTCAAGCAAACGCCGAGCCTCGCTCTTTGAAGAACACAAACCGTTTTCAACCAGGACATCAACGATGTTTTTGCCTTGACGGCATGTAATCTCCTCCGTCACTTCCCTATTTCTGGCCTTGTTGGCCTCCTCTTCGCCGCGGCAGATTTTCGTTGCTTCATAGGCTAAAACCTCCTTCACGGCATTAAGTTCCTTGCCAGACAATTTAGCATATTTTTCAATCTGTTCCAGCGGAATGTCAGTGAATATCTTCAACAGCTTGATTACATCATCATCGGCGCAGTCGCGGAAATACTGAAAATAGTCATAGCTTGACAGCTTGTCCCGGCGTAGCCAGACAGCCCCACCAGCAGTTTTGCCCATCTTTGTGCCATCACTTTTTGTTAGGAGATTTAATGTGATACCAAACACATTGACCTCGTTCTCGGTGACTACTTTACGACTATCAACGGCCTTGCGACGAATTAACTCGCACCCTTGAATTATATTCCCCCACTGGTCGCTTCCACCAACCTGAATATTGCAGCCATAATTATTATTCAAGTAATAGAAATCGTAGCCCTGAATAAGCATGTAGTTGAACTCAAAGAATGTGTATGGAATGTTGTTATCGAGACGGCGGCGCACGATTTCCATGTTAATCATTTTGTTGATAGTGAAGCAAGTGCCGATTTCACGAAGGAACCAGATATAGTTTATATTAAGCAGCCAATTAGCGTTGTCAATAATCATAAGGTTGTCAATGAATTTACCCTCTTGCTGGGCTTCCAAATTGCGGTCAAAAATCTGTGATAAGCACTTTTTTATTCCTAATTTGTTCTCTACAATTTGTTCGTCCGAGAGCATCTTCCGCATTTCATTCTTATCACTTGGGTCGCCGATTTTTGTGGTACCACCACCAAGTACTATGATAACACGATGTCCTCTCGCCAGCACCTTGCGCATAAACATCAACGGCATCAAATGTCCAACATGCAGGCTGTCAGCCGTTAAATCCGTTCCAACGTAAAATGTTTGCTGTTTTTCTTCAAGAAGTTTTTCCAAAGCATCAAAATTGGTGCAATCTTTTATGAAACCGAGTGATTTAAGATCAGAGAGTAAGGTCATATGACTTAGTTGGTTGACAAAGATTTTAAAGTCAATATTTGCTAATATTTGACAATTCCACAAACTCTGATAAAATACGATGATTTTGTATTGTAAATATTATGAGCGGGTTTTATTTGAACTCAGAAAATCAGATTGACAATCAAAATATTCCCGATGAATTTGTTGAGATAACAACAGAGCTACGATTGCATAGAAAACAGATACGCGGACAGCTGGCAAAGATAGTTCATGAGTTTTGTAATGAGGAGCAGGATGCTGAAATTGGTGAGATCATGGAATATGCATTGATGTCAGGTGAGACATATTATCGCTCATTTTTTGCACGCATTGTCGGTGAGGTCTTGGGGTTGAGTACCGCCAAGAGTTTGTTTATTGGTGAGATCATTGAAATGATCCATCACAATGCCACCATGCAGAATAATCTCCCTGAATTTGATAACGATGACTTCCGACACTCCCGCAAAACATGCCACAGAGCATACGGTGCATCAAAAACAATTATTGCCTCCAATGCGCTTAATGCAATGATTTACCAATTCATTACAAATTGTGATAAGGTGAAAATCTCTAAATCAACACGCTGCGATTTGGTGTCGGTTGTATCAAAATACAGTGGAAAAGATGGCATTTGCGGTGGACAAATGATGAGTTTGTGCAATAAAAACAAGCCAATGTATTCCGATGAGATGACAAGATTAAAAAAGTTAAAGCAATCTGTTCTGTTGAATGCAGCGATAGATTGTTTATTTTTATTATCTGATTGTTCTGCCAAAGAGAAAAAAAACATCAAAATATTTTCAAATAATATTTGTTCTATGTTCAATATCTACGACAAAATGCAGAATAAGGACGCGAACACGGAAGAGCTTTTGGAAAGTGCAGGCTTATTGCGAGACCAAATTGTGTCTGCGTTGAATGTATTTGATAAACGTGCAGAAAAAATGATTACATTTGCAAGATATTACTTCTTCTGCCTGCAAAAACAGAGCTATAAAGATGCATCTAACATTGAAATTGTGAAGAGTGATGCAGAAACAGCATCCGCAAATTAATGTAAAAAAAATGGTGGTGCTTGCCCGAGGCCACGCCCTCGCCGTTTGCAATCTCCTCGCTCCGCTACGCTCCACTTCGTCCAGCAAACGCGCTCCGCGCCTCGCACCACCAACAACTAATTAGCATCTTTCATATTATTCTCATTACCACCGCTCTGCTGGCCGCTGTCATTATTTGAAGAGCTACCGCCAGCATTTTGATAAACCAATTTACCAATTTCCATGGCTTGGTCTTCAAGGTTTTTGACAGCATTCTTGATTTTCTCCAAGTCATCGCCATCTTTGCAGTCCTTGACTTCTTGAATGGCTTTCTCAACCTTATCTTTCAAATCGCTGGTAATTTTGTCCTTATACTCATTCAATGACTTTTCAGTTGAGTAAATCAGCTGGTCAGCCTTGTTACGTTGCTCTGCAATTTCTTTGAGTTCCTTGTCTTTTTCAGCGTGTGCCTCGGCATCGCGTCTCATGTTCTCAATATCAGCATCACTTAAACCTCCATCGCTCTTGATTGTGATATTCTGCTCCTTTCCAGTGCCTTTATCTTTTGCAGAAACATGCATAATACCATTAGCATCAACATCAAAGCTGACTTCAATCTGTGGCATACCACGTGGCGCAGGAGCAATACCTTCAAGCATGAATTCGCCCAAAAGTTTGTTATCGCGCGCCATTGTTCTTTCACCTTGATAAACTTTAATTCCAACACTTGGCTGGTTGTCCTCCGCAGTGGAGAAAACCTGCGATTTCTTGGCTGGGATTGTAGTGTTTCTCTCAATTATTTTCGTCATCACACCGCCCATTGTTTCAATACCAAGTGAGAGCGGTGTCACATCAAGCAGAACAATGTCCTTTACACTGCTGTCTCCCTGTAAAACAGCGGCCTGAATTGCAGCACCCATTGCAACTGCCTCATCAGGGTTAACACCTTTTGATGGCTCCTTGCCGAAGAACTTTTTAACACTCTCAACAACCGCTGGCATTCTTGTCATACCACCAACAAGCAACACCTCATCAATGTCGCTGGCAGACAATTTAGCATCTTTCAGCGCATATTCACAAGGTTTAATTGTTCTGGCAATCAAGTCCTCTGTTAAGGCCTCAAATTTCGCACGTGTAAGTTTTACATTCAAGTGCTTTGGGCCAGTTGCGTCAGCCGTAATATATGGCAAATTGACATCAACTTCTGTCCTTGAAGACAATTCAATCTTCGTTTTTTCTGCCGTCTCCTTCAATCTCTGGCATGCAAGAGGATCTTTTGATAAGTCAATTCCAGGATTTTGTTTTGCAAACTCATCAATCAAATATTGTTGTATTTTCTGGTCAAAGTCCTCACCACCTAAGAATGTATCACCGTTTGTTGAAAGCACTTCAAATACACCACTTCCGAGTTCCAGAATTGATATATCAAACGTACCACCACCAAGGTCAAATACGGCAATTTTCATGTCTTTATTCTGCTTGTCTACACCGTAAGCAAGTGCCGCCGCCGTTGGCTCGTTAATCACACGCAACACGTTCAATCCAGCAATCTTACCAGCATCCTTGGTTGCTTGTCTTTGTGCATCATTAAAGTAAGCGGGGCATGTAATAACTGCATCCTTGACTGGCTCGCCGTAGTAACTCTCGGCCGCTTCTTTCATCTTTGTCAATACATATGCGCCAATCTGGCTTGGAGCGTAGTCCTTACCACGAGCAGATACCCATGCATCCCCATTTGATGCCTTAACAACCTTGAATGGAAATGTCTTTTTTGCTGCATTAACCGCCTCGTCATCGTATCTACGTCCAATCAATCTTTTGGCTGAGAATATAGTATTTTCAGGGTTTGTTACTGCCTGACGCTTTGCAGGAGCACCAACTATTGGCTGGTTGTTTTCATCAAATGCCACAAACGAAGGAGTAATACGTGCACCCTCACTGTTCTCAAATACCTTCAAGTTGCCGTCAATCATCGCCGAACAGCATGAATACGTTGTTCCCAAGTCAATACCAATTACCTTTGCCATAAAAATTTTTCTCTAACATTGATTTAAATAGTTTGTGATTTTTTTTTTCAAGGGTTAGATATATCAATAGCAATCGTCCCAAAATATTTCTTATAAGTATTCAACAACCTAACGACCACCATGCTTGTTGCTTCGTCAGGGATAGTAAATAGTTTCTCCTTGTATTTCTCCACATTATTCTTCCCTACGCCAGCGAAGTCCTTATATTTCTGTGCGACTTGGAAAAGCTTTGTTGACATCAACTTGTCCTTCACTTGTGTGCTGTAAAAATTGCGATATGTTTTGAAATTTATCTGCTTATTGCCAACTTTTCTGTCATCAAAGTTGCCCTGTAAGGACATAGTTTGCGCATATTTATAAATCTCTGGTGCAAACGCGGTCTTCTTGATGACATCAAAACTGACACCCCTGATGCATGACTTTTTAGCTTCATCGCGCTTTGTTTTATTGCCTTTGCCGTATTTTCGTTCAGTATCTATCACCTCAAACAAGTATTTCCCATTGTTTTTCAGCAACTGTTTTAGAATGCCAAGCGTGAAATATCCACAGCCCTTTGAGGCCTTTTGCAGGTTCTCACCAAACATTATTGCACGATATTTCTTGCCATTGAATTTGATAAACAAATTGCCGTTTTCAACAAATAAATCCTTGGTGTATTCGCTCAATGTTGGAATTGTGTCAACGCAAATGCAGTAGTCAATGTTGTTATATTTTACAAAAATGAACCCATATTTATGCCCTGGATTATATTGAAATACTCCACGTGGATATTTGGTTTCTTTAATTGCACTTACTATTTTTAAGAATTCATCTTTTGTCTCGGCAAACAGGATGTTGAAGCCATATTTTGTATTCTGCTTTTTGATCACTTTTTTCACCTGTTCTGGATAAATCGTCTCGCCATCAAGGATGTTTCCACTGTCATTTAGGACTGTTTTATCAAGATTTATTACCTGTTTTGTCTCTGTTTTTACTGGCTTCTGTGGCGTCAAATTGCACCCAGCGATACAAAAAGCATATACAACAAAAATGCAGTTAAAAAATCTAACACTACTCATACTCAATCATTATCATCTTCTCATTTGGCCGTGAGTACTGCAATGACTGCCGCAACAGCTCTTCAAGCAGGTCGGTGTCAACTTTTTGTGCACTCAAAAGTTTTATTACTCTCTCAATTTGGTCACGTTCTTTCTTAATTCTCATCAACTCGCTATATTTTTGGTTGTATATCTGCTTATACTTGAAATAATTAATCGGCGTATTCTTCCCACGAAAAAGCATTGCAACAACAAGCAAATTGACGATTACGAGAACAATTATGTGCTTTTTGTAGGCAAATTTCATTCATAGAAAAATGATGAGAAGAATTTTATTTTGCAAGACAGATAAATCGATTTTTGAAAACAATTCTTGATTTTGTACGAATTACAATTTTTTAATTTTGGTTTGGTTATATGACTGATAATTCAGATTATCACGTTTTTAGTCTGACCATAATATATCTGATGATTATTGACCATTAAGCAATATTTACTATTGTTGATAATATACAGGGAATTGAAATTTTCCTTGACAATAAACATCAAATGTTTTTTCCGATTAACAGAAATTGCGACATATGACAAGCAAGAAGAATACAAAAAAAACAGAAAAAATTGTGCGCGGAAATGGTGTTATATCTCCACTTGCAACTGCTGTTTGGTTGGTTGACAACACTGCATTAACATTCAAACAAATTGGTGATTTCTGTGGCTTTGATGAGAAGGAGATCCAGTCAATAGCAGATGGTTTAATTGCAAACAATGTTATGCCACTGAACCCAATCAAGGTCGGAAATTTGTCAGCAGAGGAGATAAAAGCTCGCGAAGAGGACGGCAAGCCACTGAAAAACTCGTTTGATTTGTTGAAAGGATTGGATATTAAAGTTCAAAAGCAAAAAAAATACATCCCAGTTATCCAGCGCAGAAGCCGTCCAGAAGCCGTGTTGTGGCTGTTGCAATATGCCCCAGAGCTCCTTGACTCACAGATTATCAAACTTGTCCGCACAACAAAAAACATGATACAAATGATACGCGACAAGGTGTATGATGGATACAATGAACTCGTGGCAAAAGACCCAGTGATTATCGGTTTTTGCACGCAGAAAGAGTTAGATTTTGAGGTTGAAAAAGCAAGGACAAAAAAGGAACAACTCCTTGAAGAAGAGGCTAAAGCCAAGGAGAGAAAAAAGAAGAAAGCAGCGGCACAAAAAAAGAAATAATATGTCACGCAAGCATCAAAGAAGGTTTTTAAATCGTCATCATAGAGATAACTTGTTCCGCAAGAGCGTCATGATGCTGCAAATTTGTCGCTTTTTCAGTTCTTTTTGAGGAGGAAAGCACCAACTTTATTTTTCTTCATTTTCCTTATTGCATTCGTGATTTGCATGATTAACGCCAAAACCATTGCGATCAAAGCCAAATCAGTGGTTGTTGCGATTGAAATTTACAGAAAATACAATGTCAAAATCAGTCCGCGCTATGTTGAAAATATTAGCAGTTATGAGATAAAAGATGTAGACGTTTGCGACCTAAAACTCTGCTCGTGGGAGAAGGATGACTGCACCGAGTGTGTTAGCGTTTGTTCACAGAAAAATCCACATTTAAGATACATTCAAGGTGATAAAAAACCATATTTGCACCGTATAGAAATATGTCCTTCAAGATCAACTGAGAGATTTGATAAACTCATTGAGAGTATGAATAAAAACGGCTATGATCCAGTCAAAAATATCATCAGAATTTGGCCGGACTATACCATTCATAATGGTCAACATCGCGCCAGTTGGGTTGCATGGAAGCATGGCAAGGGATACAAAATGAAAACACTGATCGTCCATTATGCCAATGAAGCTGACAGAGAAAAACACAACATGGATAAAATTGGCGAGCAATCTATTCAAGCACAGAGGAGGAGGAAGTAGTTCTTGTTCTAATCAGTTTTAACGGTTTGTTGCGCGAGGGCGGAGCGAGTTTGGCCGCCGAGCGGGTCGGAGCGGAGCTGCGACATGGGAGCGAGGCGCAGCCAAACCGCGAGGGCGTGGCCTCGGGCAGCGCAACAA
>JAFUUN010000063.1 GCA_017477855.1 Rickettsiales bacterium
AATAGAATGGGAATAAGAAAATTCAAAGAACAGTTCTATAAATACATAGACAAAAAAGATTTCATGCTGGCCGTTTCTGTAGTCTTTTCTATGTTTGTTAGTACCGCTTTGACATCAATTTATGACTATCTTGATGACAAAGAGAAGATGTATTTACGGCGCGCTGAGCATCCTCCGAAGAGAATAAATGTGAAGCTAATCTCGTTTGCTGAATACGAATACATGATAAACCCTGACAACTGGAAGCCAGCAATTTTACGTAATGCAGATGAGGAAATGGTTAATGAATATCACAGTAAAGTGTCGGCGGTTATGGCAAGTTTAATGAACCAAAAAAGCATTCAAAAACTAACCAAAAGCGATAAGCTGGCAATAGCAAAGAGTTTGATTGCGGGCAAATTTAAACGTGAAAACTCTGATATTGACACGACCGACTTGAAAGAGGAAGAGATGGTAAATATTATGTCTAACCGTTGGAAGAGCAAGACGGTAAGGAAGAAAAAAAAGAAGAAAAAAGAACAAAAAAAAGTGACACAAGGCAACTTGCCAACGATGCTTGAAACACAAATTAACAAGGTCAAGGCAGGCGATGAATATTTTGTCATCAGTAATGGTGATGGCGGACAACCAAGAAACCCAGATGAAGTACGCCTTGATAAGACAAATCCTCTGCGTGATACAAACCGAGCTGTAACTTTGGCAGAAGCAAGATATTATGCTAACAAAAATGCAGATGATGGAGAGGGCTTTTTCCAGCGCATCAAAAATATTCTTTACGCAATCGTTGGTAAGAAGAAAAAAGATCCGCGCATGATGGTTGTTGATTCAAGATATGACAGATATGGCAACAGGATTGACAGGAGCACTTTAAAAGCTGGCAGGCGTGTTGAAGATGGTTCGCAACCAACAAGTCCAGTGGCAGCAGCAACTGCAACAGCGCAAATTCAAAAACAATCCAATGGAGTTACGCAACAACCCACACCAGAAGCATCCAAAAACGTAACAGTCAATCCAGTATTGCAATATCTAAAACTTGATGGTGAATTGGATGACATGAACAGCGCATCCAGAAATCTCGCCATGGCGGAGGACTCACAGGGCTACGAGACGAGTATAATGCTTTCAAAAATTGAACTCAATCTTGAACAGTGCTGGAATAAGTATATCAAAAAGTATAAGGATAGTGGCATCAAGTTGACATATTTGCTGACATTTAATCCGAAAAAGTATCCAGAGAGCGCCAAAGTCATTCAAAAAATTGTACCACAAACAACAAGTGAGCAGATCTTGCGGGAGATGGAACGCGATGCAATCAGTGTACTGAACAGTTGTAAATTCTCTGACATCGAAGAGATGAAACAACGCAACTACAAATACTGGAAAGAGGTGCAAATCACATTTGAAGAAGCTAAGAATTAGTTGTTTTTGTTGTCTTTTTTGCTGCCAATTCTGCGACTAAATTTTAAATCTTTACTCGCTGTTTGTGGTTGTGCAGAGCCCAGTTGTTCTGTATATTTTTCAGCAATATCGTCTCTGAATACTCGCACAACGTTCTTGTCACCAAGTTTGACACAAATATAGTTTTTATTCTCAGGAATACTATCAACCTCGCAGATTATACCGGAAGTTAAAATTAGCTCATCGCCAACAGACAAACTACCAAGCATCTCACGTTGCTCTTTTGCTTTCTTCTGTTGTGGCTTTATCATGAGGAAATAGAACACCACAAATATGACAATCAGCGGAATAAACGACATTGAAGATGATGCTTGAGGTTCCATACGCGGCAGGGTTTAAGGTAAGTTTTAAATGTCAAGCTATTTCAAACCTAACCAAATCCTCCCATTTTATTGGTTTTGAAATCACTTTTGCAGAAGTTCCGTCAACCATAACTTCTGCGGCAATGTCATGCAAGTTGTAGTTGCTTGCCATGGATTTTCCGTATGCACCTGCATATAAGAAAGCTACATAATTGTACTCATCTGTGATCCTATTCAACAAGACATCCTTTGCAAACACATCACCGCTCTCACAAATTGGACCAACAATATCGTATTTTTCAACTGCGCCATTCGTGTCAATGTTGTTTTTTGTCAACATTGGCTGATGCCATGCACTGTACATTGCAGGTCTAACGAGATTATTCATCCCTCCGTCAACAATTATGAAATTTGCCGCATCAGTGCGTTTTATTCTTACGATTTTTGTCAAGAAAACTGCCGCATCGCCAATAATTGAGCGACCTGGCTCTATCATAATCTTACCATTGAAGTCAGCAAAATACTTAGCAATCAGGCCGACATATTCACTTTTTGAAATTATTTCTCCGTTGTTGTAGTTAATTCCAAGACCACCACCAAGATCAACGGTTTTGAATTCTGGATGTTTTTTATAGATATCCTTTACAAATGAGAATGCTTTTTCAAAGTCCTCTAACTTTGTCAACTGTGAGCCAATGTGTATTGACAAACCGTTAAAGTTTATATATTCACATGTTTTAATCAGTGCAATTGCCTCATCAAGCTTCTTTGCATCAATTCCAAATTTGTTTTTCTTTGTGCCAGTAGAAATCTTCTCATGTGTGTGCGCCTTGATGTCAGGATTAATCCTGATGGCCACATTGGCTGTTTTTTTCAACTTGTTGGCTATATCAATCAACATGTTTATCTCCTCAAATGACTCAATATTTATCTGTCCTATCCCATTTTTTACAGCAAAAACTAAGTCATCTTCAGATTTTCCAACGCCCGAAAATACTACATCTTTATAATCAAAACCAGCAAATTTTGCCTTTTTAATCTCTCCAACAGATACTGCATCAATGCCAAGATTGTGTTGCAATGCAAGCTTCAAAATAGACAAATTACTGTTTGCTTTTATTGCAAAATGAACTTTGTAGTTTTTCAATCCATGATCTTGAAATGCCTTGTTGTAGCCTTCACAGTTGTCAACAATTTTGGCCTTTGAATATACATAAAGAGGCGTTCCGTATTTCTGCGCAATGCCGTTCAAATCAACATTTTCGTAGAACAGATTTCCGTTCTTATAGTTTAGCATGTTTGCCTCGGAACTGTTAATCATAATCCATTTATCGGGTTGTGCAACAATCTGTTCTGTTTTCTTATTAAAATAAAAGTAAAGAGAAGCAACAAAAACAACAACTAAAATTGGTAAAGAATAAGTTTTTTTTTAACATCATGCAATAGATGTAGAGTGTAAAAAAAATAATTGCAAGTTTTTTTTTAAATGCTTATTTTGCACGGTGCGAAGCAGGGTTTTTCATACGAGCGCGGAAGCGTAGGATCAATGACATGAGAATGAGGAGATAAAAAACCGCAAGGGCATGGTCTCGGGTAGCGCAACAATTCTACTTGAAAAATAAAAATTAGAATTTTCTGTTTGGCTATGGAATTGAACGATATTTTATCAGAAGCACAGGATAAAATCAAGGATTGCGATGACATAAATACGCTGTTGCATGATGTGAAATCATCTATTTTTGGCAAAAACAGTGAGCTTACGAAGATCTTTGCAACCATGAAAGATTTAACACAAGAGGCAAAAAAAGAGCTCGGCCAAAAGATAAACACTGTCAAGCAGGAAATTGAAACTGTTCTTGAACAAAAGCGTGAGGAATTAGAACAGCGAGAGCTTGAAAAGAAACTCCAAAGCGATACCTTGGACGGTACTTTACCATGTCGTCAAACACCAAAAGGAGGACTGCATTTGATTACTAAAACAGAGGCCGAACTGTGCAAGATATTCACAAAATACGGATTTACGCTTGCGGATGGTTTTGAAATTGAGGAAGATTTCTACAACTTCACCGCATTGAATGTGCAGAAAAATCACCCCGCGCGCCAAATGCAGGACACATTTTACATGCAAAGCAAGAACAAAAACGGCGAGAACTACCTCCTACGCACGCACACAACTTGCGTTGACGCGCGAACGGTCATTGAAAACAACTTGCAACCACCTATTGCACTGATTTCATGCGGTAAGACCTTCCGCTGTGATAGTGATAGAACTCACAGTCCAATGTTTAACCAATTTGAAGGTCTTATGATTGACGAAGGTTTAAGTTTGGCCAGCTTGAAATTCTTCCTGATGGCCATGCTGAAAGAGTTCTTTGAAACGGAAAACATTTGTTTGCGCATGCGCCCAAGCTACTTCCCATTCACTGAACCAAGCGTGGAGATTGATGTTGGATATTCCATGTCTGGCAATCAAATCAAGATTGGAGGAAGTGAGAAATGGTTAGAAGTCCTCGGTGCCGGCATGTTGCATCCAAATGTGCTGAAAAATATGAATATTGACAGTGAGAAATACACAGCTATCGCCTTCGGTTGCGGTGTTGAGCGCTTTGCAATGTTGAAATATGGTGCAAATGACATTAGGGAATTTACTGCAAATAAAGGTGCTTGGCTTAAACATTATTCCTGTGCTGGCTTTGAAGGTTAACTGAGCGATTTGTCTTTTTCTTTTTCATTGATGCTCTCTTTGCTTGTTACAGCTTGACCACTATTAACTTCTTTTGGTATTTTGTTATTATGGTCATTAACTAATCTATTTTTTTGTTTCAATAAGTTGTTTGTCATCACAATATAAACTATTCCTCCGATAATTCCAGAGAAAAGCAACATAAGTATTGCTTTAACAACCTTGCCAGCAGTCCATCCCCTTTCTTCCATTAGTTTGTTTCGATTTTCTGGATTATTTCTGTCTCTAATATGAATTTTGTCGCCCATAAATGTTTTGTTAAATTAAAGCAGAAAATAAAAAATTGTCAACATTCACATTCTTGACAATTAAAAACAAGCCATAATTATCACTTGTTTTTATGAGCGCTTCTGTTAATCCAATGCATCAGTTTGAGCTGACGAATGTGGTTAATATAGAGGCTTTTGGCCTGAATTTTAGTTTGACAAATGGCTCAATTGTGCTCTGTGTAGTAGTATTAATTGGTCTCGCGCTGGGAGTTTGCTTAAAGCACTGCAACAAATTAATACCAAACAGACGGCAATCTGCGCTTGAATGGTCGCTATTGACAATACGCAATATCGTTGCTGGCTCTCTCGGAGATGTCGGCAGAAAATATGTCCCATTCGTATTCTCAATATTCGCATTTGTGTTACTTTTGAACCTTATCGGACTAATCCCCGGAACATTCGCACAAACAAGCCACATTTCCATCACATTCACGCTGGCAATGATGATTTTCCTTGTATGCGTGTTTGCAACAATTGCAAAAAAGGGGCTCGGCTTTTTCAAGATATTCCTCCCAGAAGGCACACCACTATGGATGGCACCGCTCATGTTTGTGCTGGAATTTTTCTCCTACCTCGTGCGTCCAGTTAGCTTGTCAGTTCGTTTAGCAGCCAACATGATCGCCGGCCACGTGATGCTTGATGTCATTGCATTTTTTGTCATAACACTTGGTTCAGTCATGTTTGCACTCGGGCTTTTACCATTCGCATTTTTGGTTGTTCTGATGGCCTTTGAGGTATTTGTGGCATTCTTGCAGGCATATATCTTCTCCATCTTTGCCTGTGTCTACATTAACGAAGCGGCTCATGGCGGACACTAATAATACCAACAAAAAGATAATTCTGGCCTCTGGCTCAGCGTGGAGATTGAAAATCCTCAACCAGATGTTCATCACGCCCGATTATGTCATCACGACAGATGTTCCAGAGCCAATCATCAAGAAGGAAAAACCACGCGACATGTCAATTCGTTTGGCCAAAGCAAAGGGTGAAAAGGCATACGAAATGGTTATGGCCGACCCGAATATTGACAAACACTCAATCATTATTGCGGGAGATACAGTGGCATGTATTGGTAACCGCGTGCTTGACAAGGCACTAAATAAGGACGATGTCAGGCGTTATACAGAACTCATGAATTGTCGCAATTCAAGAATATATTCTACCGCATGTATCATAGATGTGGAGACTGGCAAGCATTCAATCAAAACAGCCGAGGCAAGGGTGAAAATGAAATATCTACAACAGGACGAAATTGATTTTATAGTTGATATGGCTGAGGGTATTGGCAAGGCAGGTGGCTATTCTATTGGCGGGTTTGCATGCTGTCTCTTTAACAAGGTTGTGGGGTCATATACAGCTATTCTTGGTCTTGATGCACCGCATGTTTATAATGCGTTGAGGAGTTTTGGATATAGGTTTGAAAAGAAGTAGGTGCGAACACTTAGATTTCTGCGCCAAGCAAAAGGTAAAAAAACAATGGATTATAAAATAAAAACTGATAAAATTACGTACTATGTGGAAAACTGTTTCCGGTTGGATAAAGTCAGGTTTTTTCTGGGTCAAAGACAAATTATCCATTGTGGCAAGTAAGATATCTTGGCCTGCTACATTGGCGATATTTTTTGCGCTTGTTCCACTTGCATTGTGCGCAATATATTGGTTTTTTGGATTTGCTGTATCTTCTCTTGGAATAGCCACAATCTCAACCGGATTAACATGGAAAACAGCATTGATTTGTGGAGGTATTGCAGCTGGATTAGGTCTTGCCGGAGGATGTGTTGCGCAAGTTGTTAAAAATAGTAGTGTAAAGGCCCAGAAGAAGAAAATAGAACAACTTGAAGATGAAGAAAAGGAACTTAAAAAAGAGAAAAAGAAAGCCAAAGAAAAGCTGTTTGAATTGGAACATGGCAGGAAAAAGAAATCTAAAAAGAAGAGTGATAAGGAAAAAAAAGAAAAGGAAGAACGACAAAAGAAGGCCAAGCAACGTTTAGAAAAGCGGCGCTCTAAGAAGAAAGGTAAAAGGGCAGAAAAATCATATTCTGGCTATGGTTATGCAGTTGAAAACAGTGGTGAAAGGCGGTTAAAGAATAGCAGTGTGAAAACTAATTTAGGAAA
This sequence comes from Rickettsiales bacterium, assembly GCA_017477855.1. Classification (GTDB taxonomy): domain Bacteria; phylum Pseudomonadota; class Alphaproteobacteria; order Rickettsiales; family Deianiraeaceae; genus UBA4311. Next base: position 6,888 of record JAFUUN010000063.1, read on the forward strand.
TTGGAGGAAGAGTAAAATTTCCTTTGGCCGTGTTGGTAGCAAGAAAAGCGTGAAAAATAGATATACGAGTAATGATTTAACAAAATATAGGAAAGAAAATGGGTATGTTTATAGATGAGATTGTTGCGCGGCGCGGAGCGCGTTTGTACGACAAACGAAGTGCGGAGTGAAATACAAACCGCGAGGGCGTGGCCTCGGGCAGCGCAACACTAAAAAAACACTTGTTTTTTATTTTTAATCACAAATCCTCCAATGTATGCTTAATGTCAAACGGGTTATCAACTTCATTTCCACATTATTTTTGATATTGTTGGTTGCAGGACTTACTTTTTTTATGACTAAAATATTTTATTTTAAGCAGAACGAGCCAAAAATGATCGCAAATGCTATTTACAAGCCAGTAATCAAAGATATTGCAATTATTGCTACATTGGGAAAAAATGGATGGACACAAATTAAGGACTTTTACGATGCAGGCGCCACGATTTTTAGAATTAACGGTTCACACATCAAAAGCAAGGAAGACATGGAGAGAATGCTTGATGGCGCGAGAGATGTTATGCCGCTTTGTGAAAAAGGCAGCCTGATGTATGACACGCAAGGTCCAGAAATAAGGACAAGGATTATTGAAAAGGTAAAGAAAGATGCTGCATATAATATCAGAGTTGGAGACAAAATAATTGTTCACACAAATCTAAATGACAAAGAAATTGTTTTTACAAAAGACCCAGCAAGAATAAAGTTTGTCGGAAAAACAATCCACATTGGAGTTAACTACGACAAGTTTATTGATGATGCATTCGTCGGAAATTATCTAACCATTGAAAGTAGATTGATTGATGCCAAGATTAATGCAGTTGACAAGGAAAAAAACACAGTTGAACTGCTCGTCACAAAAGTCAACACAGAAAACGGAGAATATGCCCTGACCGATCGTAGACACATCAATCTTTACGGTGCGCCAGTGAGCCAACCAACCCTCACAGAAGCTGATAAGGAATATATCAAAATGTTTGTAAAGGATGGCGGAAAATACATTGCACTGTCATTCACAAGAAGCGAGGATGACATCAATGATGTTCGTGCGCTTGTCAAGCAAGCATTTGTTGAGAGCGGTTTATCAGAAGAGGAGGCCGCGAACAAAGCCCTTGAAGTTGTGATTATTGCAAAGTTTGAGACAAGACAAGGGCTTGAAAACATCTATTCAATCATGAATTTTGCTGATGGAGCAATGGTTGCACGCGGTGATTTGTCAAGTGAAATTCCAGCCGAGGATGTGCCGTATGCAAAAGAGCTCATTATCAAGGTTTGCAAGGAAGAGGGAAATAAAATATGCATTCTTGCGACAGATGTATTGGAAAGCTTGACAAGGCAGGAAATTGTCTCAAAGAATGATATTGATACAATCGTGAGCTCATTGCAGCTTGGTGCAAATAGCGTGTTATTATCAAATGAGACAACTCAGACAAAAAACCCTGTAAAGATAATCAAGGAGTTCAAAAAACATGCAGACATTTATCAAAAGCATGTTATTTTTGATTACTATGAAGATATCTTTGATGAAGTACAGAATTATGTATCATACAAGCAAGAACAATCTGTTGTAGAGAAGGATTTCTATGGCTTTAACATTGACAAGGGAGCTGATAAGCAGGTTGCAAATATAATGGATGGTGCATTTAACAACAATGGCTATAAAATTGATGGTAAAAACCACATTCTGTATCTAAACCCATACAAGTTGGTTGAATACATAGATGACGATTTAGTTCTCGGCCATGAGCACAAGTTGGAGAAACACGATGCTGCGTATATGAACTCAATTTTCTCATTGATGGGGCCAAATGAATACAAATTGCATCATCTTATTTTTGACAGTGTTGAGCCAACATCTCACATTGCACATTTTGATAAATATCGTGATTTATTTCCAAAGCGGGAGCAGGTTGAAGAGAAAGTAGAGGAAGAAACGGAACCAACTGATACAAAAGCAGAGGAGGCGGTTGAAGATGAGGTTAATAAAAATGTTCCTACCGAAG
>JAFUUN010000064.1 GCA_017477855.1 Rickettsiales bacterium
GACACAACACCAAAAATTCGTAAAATGGTAGCAGAAAATCCGCAAAACTTCTTCGCAATAAAGGGTTTCAGTGGTGGCGTTGGCACACTTGCATCAACCCCAATTTTCTTCAACATGCTACACAACCCGCACAATCTTGGGAAAACAGTTCAAAAACAAAAACAAAATCTTTTCAAATTGGCAAAAGATAACGGCTACAAAACTTATTGGATAAGCTCACAAGAGAACAACAATGTGGAGTATGGCGGTATCTGTGCTAACGAAATAATCACTTCACTTGGCATTCACGCATTGAGGATAAAAAAAGATGGCGACTATTATTTGCTTGAAGTATTTAAAAATCTTGATCTTTCGCAAGGAAAACACTTTGTTGTAATTCAGTTCAAAACTCCACATTTACCTTATAGCTGGAATTATCGCAATCATACAGAATTTGATAAGTTTAAAGACCTGACTGATAAAGTGTCAAAAACGCGCGCAGAATATCACAATGCGATATTAATGGTTGATAATCTAATTTCAACAATTATTGAGTATTCTAAACAAAAAGGCGCTGATTATGTTGTGTACACAGCTGATCATGGTGATTTGATTGGTGCTGACGGGAGGGCGCATCATGCATATAGTTTGTTCGGACACAATACATTGACGACGCAAGTTTCCTACGTTCCTGGTCTTGTATACACAAAAACGCCAGATAAAAAAACGTTTGATGAACTAAAAAAGAAAGACTTCATTACGCATTATGAGCTGTCAAATTTAGTAGCTCGTTTGCTTGGTTATGAGGTTCACAACCCAAACTATAACGGCAAAGATTTCTATCTTTATGGCCCAAGAATTGAAGGAGATTATCAAATGCTTTGTCTGCGTCGTGATGGAAAAGGTGGATGGACAGAAACATTCAAAGGTACAGCGCAGGAACTAACAGCAAAGTTAAAAAAAGAGGGAAAATAGCTATTTCCTCTTGCGCTCTTCGTAGCTACTCAAACGATGCAGGATTTCAATACCTGGCAAAATTTTTCCTTGTAGATACTCAAAAAATGCATTCCCAGAGGTGGAGACGTAAGAAAATTTGTCAATCAAATTGTGTTTTTTTATGAACTTGACAGTGTCGTTTCCTCCGACAACAGAGTGGATTTTCTTCATTCTCGCACAACTGCGTGTAGCAATATACTTTGCAATGTCAAGTGTACCTACATTAATGTGCTCGTAGACACCCATGGAACCATGCCACAAAACATTGGCCTTCGTATTCAAAATGTCCTTGACAAGATTAATAAACACCGGGCCGACATCAATAATTATGTCATCGCTAACAATTTTGTCAGCTGACTTGATTTCAATATTTGTGTTCAATGCAATATTTTTTGACACCACAAAATCATGTGGAAAAATGATGTTGCAACCGCTCTTTTTTGCCCTTTCATGCATCTCAAAAACAAAGTCAGTAAACCCCTCTTCAATCATTGACTTGCCAATTCTATAACCATTGGCCTTCAAAAATACGTTTGCAATTGTTCCCCCAAGCACTAAATACTGTACTTTGTCAACAAGATTTCTGATTAAATCAACGTGCTTTGAAAATCTGTTTCCGCCAAGAATTGCGATAATCGGCGTTTTGTCATCATTATTGATAATGCAGTTCAGATTTTCCACTTCTTTTGCCAACCTAATTCCTGCTGTTGCCCGCACAAACAGAGGTACACCCAAGATTGACGCAAACGGCAAATGACTACTCTCAAATGTGTCATTTACATAAACATTCATACCATCGGAGAGCTTCTGTGCGAAATTCAAATCACATGCAAATTCTTCACGGTGGAAGGCCAAATTTTCAAGCACAATAATCTCCCCATAAGACGCACGGAATATCACTTTTTTTGCCTGCTCGCCAACACATTCTTCTGAAAAATGCACCTTGCATCTCATCCTGCGTTCCAGGTAATCTGCTATAATTTTTGTTGAGAATTTCTCATCAACATTGCCGTTTGGGGTGCCTAAATGAGTACCCAAAACTACCCTTGCTCCGTTCTTGACAAGATAGTTTATCATTGGCATTTCTCTAACAATTTTTGTGTCATCCAAGATAACTCCGTTCTCAATTGGAACATTCAAATCGCACCGTAAAAATATGGTTTTGCTTGTGATAACAATGTCGTTAACAACATCAAAATTCACCATTCAAACAGCAACTTTTAATATAAATCACTTTTTTATTGTCAATAAATTAAAAAATAGTAAAATATCCTGTATTGTAGTATTCAAACATGGCCGACACAATGACATTTGGAGACTATACTTATACAAACAACGAGGCCGGCTACAATCAATTTGTGTCAGATGTCAACAGCGGAAAGCTTCATGTTGAAGATTTTGCTGGCAACTTTTTTAGCAGTGAAAATAAACTTGATGATTATTTGTTGGACAATTTCAAAGACAAAAATCTTTCAATTGTAACTTATGATGATGGGAGCGGAAAACATTTGATGAAAATTGTTGATCCGAATAATGCAGCCGAAGTTGAAGCATTGAAGAATGTCAAAATTCCTGACACAAATGGCAATGGCGCAACAGACATCAATCAGTATTCTCATGGAACTTGGGCAGAAGAGGAGACTCTATATCAAGCAATAGATAAAGGTCTTTACAAAACGGCAGAAGGAGCAATAATACACAGTAATACACCAAAAACAAGTGAGTTGATTACGGCCGATACCAGTGATGCTGCAAAAAGAGGTGAAGCAGCAGCGGCAATTACAAATAACTTGCTTGAAGGTCATGACAAAGTAAAACTACTTAGTGAAGGACTAAGTTTGGGAAATTGGCACAACCTGAATGTCATGAAAAATATGGATTTCTCCAAACTTGGACCAGATGGGAAAATTTCTATTGCTTTTGAATTGCTACCTTCGTTTGGTCCATTCACAACATCAATAGATAAACATGTTGAAGCATTTAAAGAATTATGTAAAGATCCTGAATTTGTAAAACACCTTGGCAATATTGATTTCCAACTTGACTACGGAACTGGCAGTGATAATAAGTTTCATCCGCAAAAAGCCACAGCGGAATTCTGGGACAAATGCATGGAGGACCCAGAGCTAAAAAAGATATTAGAAGAACATACAACCCAAGAGACAAAAGACAAAATTGCAGGAATTGACAGAAACGAAAAGTCATACTGGGACAAATTGCAAATGGGAATAATAATCGCTGTCGCAGTCATTGCAGTCATTACAATTGTTGCTGTTTGTGTGCATCTTTACAGAAAACACAAGAAAAAGGAGGCACAAAAAAAGGCAGAAGAATTCTTAAAGCAAGGTCAAGGAAATTCACCTATGCCAGCTCAGCCATTAATGTGTTATCCAGTCATAATGCCATCAAATTATCAATCATATTATAATTTGCAAAGTTGCGCCCCACAGCAAACAATGAACCAAGAAAACCAAGCACAAAATTACCAAGAATATTACCAACAATATCAGAAGCAATACCAATATATGATGAATAACAACCAACAATCCAACTATAACCTGCAAAATGTTGGCCAAGCATATGGCAAAGAGCGCTGATATTTGTTGCGTGGCGCGGAGCGCGTTTGGCCGACGAGGAACGAGGCGCAGCCAAACGGCGAGGGCGTGGCCTCGGGCGGCGCAACAAAAATGTTAACATAGAACAAAAATATCTTGCACTTTTGACTTTAAATTATCATCAAAATTTGCCATAAAAACGCATCCAATCTCGCTTGTCGTATGAATAATTTTATTATCACCATAAATCGCAAAGTGATACGGCATATTGTAGTCCTTCATGCGGAAAACAAGGCCATTTTTTAACTTTGTCCCATCAAATTTATTAAAATATTTCAACATCATGTCATTGACATACTGCTCGCCAATTCTACTCACATTGTGGCCATATTTACAGAATTCATGCATTAATAGATCTTCCGACGAAATCACACCATATTCACGCAAAATACCAACAATCAAACCGATGCAATCACAGCCGCTCTTTGTGTGTCCATGCCACCTGAACGGAACACCAAGCCACTTCTTTGCGGCACAATACAAATCTAAATATTTGGACATGTTGTGATTTGTAAGTTAGTTGGTGGATAATGGAAGAAAAAATATTTGATTGTTTTTTTTTTTTTTGTATCATTTAATTGTTTTATATACAAAAGTATGGAAAAGAAAGACAAATCATTTGCTGATAAATTTATTGAAATTATAAAAGATAATGTCGATAAAAATATATTTAATGCAGAGAAAATGAATAATATGGACAATGGAATTCGTCTTATTGATAAAAAAAGCCATCATAATGGTTTGATATTTAAAACAACATTTTACGACCCTAAAGAACATGACTTTGTTGTGCTTCTATGTAACGC
>JAFUUN010000065.1 GCA_017477855.1 Rickettsiales bacterium
CTCTCTCTCTCTCGCTGCGCGAGTTAAAATATGAAAATTTCATAAAAAAACAAGTTTGAACTGAAAGAGTATAGTAAGTGGAAGATAAATGTCAAGAGGGGGCGTATTTGGTTGTAAAACGAATGGTGGTAGCTGATTTTTATATTTTTATATTTTTCAACTTTCACCATGAAAATCAGTGCAATTTTGGCAGTTGGAAAAGATGGCGAGATTGGTTTAAACGGTAGCCTTCCATGGCGGTCAAAAGGCGATATGCAGCATTTTAAAAATCTTACGAGCGGACGTTGCGTTTTGATGGGAATGAACACGTATAATTCTATCGGCAGACCGCTCCCGAATAGGACAAACATTGTAATTACATCAAAAAATATTCAGCTGGAAGGTTGTAAAGTTTTTCATTCGGTTGAGGATGGTGTCAAGTTTGCAGCAGCGCAGGGTGATAATGAATTGTTCATAATAGGCGGGCTGTCAATATACAAATATTGTCAGGAAAAAGGGCTTCTTGATAGAATTTATTTAACAAAATTTGAATATTAATGTAATCGTCAAAATGTTCAAATTGTCAAAACATTTGAACGTTTAACTTTTTTCAACTTTTACTCCTCTTGACAATTAAAGTATTAATAAAGAAATGCCACCGCTGTTGGAACGGTGGCCGAGTGGTTTAAGGCACACCCCTGGAAAGGGTGCGTAGTGAATAGCTACCGAGAGTTCGAATCTCTCTCGTTCCGCCATCCTTTAAAATCAGTATTTTTTTTCTTTTTTAAGAGAAGAAATTTCAGACAAAAGCGCAATTGCTCTGCTTTGTTCCTCCTTACCAAGATTGAAGAAAAATTTCAACAACTTCATTGCATCATCCACTTCTTCTTGTTTGCCATTATTGAAGAATTGTGAATTGTTATCCGAAACAGCTGCCACACTCTGGAAACTTTTTTTTGGTAACAAATCATAGATATTACACTTAAAAACGCACGAAATCGTTTGAAGCATTGAAGCGCTAATTCTGTCGACTCCTGCCTCATATTTGTGCAACTGCTGCGGTGTAATACCAAGTGCTTTTGCCAAAAAAACTTGAGAAATACCCAACAATTTTCTCGTTTTTCTCACTAAACTACAAATTTCCAAATCATCTTTTTTTACTCTTGAAACCATATTTTCAACTTTTAAAAAAAATTTAAATTGAAAATAACTTAAAATTCAATCTAAAACTACAAAATCAAAATGATTTTGTAATTTTCTAATTGTCAACATATTTTTGATAATTTTTGATATTTGAACAAAAAAAATACCACTTTTTTTATTGACTAAAAATTATTTTTTCACTCATTCTTGCAATTAAAAATGGAGATAATACCAGTATTTTTTGATATGGCGAAAAACAGTGAAAATAAGGATATTGAGGTAAAAAGACAAAAATATATTTTTATAACCGGTGGCGTACTTTCATCACTTGGAAAGGGGCTTGTTGCAGCATCAACCGGGAGAATTTTGAAGGAGTTGGGTTTTTCAGTAAATCTCAAAAAAATGGATCCATATTTAAATATTGACCCTGGAACAATGAACCCGATGCAGCACGGAGAGGTTTTCGTCACTGATGACGGGGCTGAAACTGACTTGGATTTAGGAAATTACGAGCGAATTGCAGGCATCACGGCCAGTACACACAATATTACGACAAGCGGTAAGATTTATCAAACCCTCTTAAAAAGAGAGCGCAAGGGTTATTATCTTGGTAAAACTGTGCAGGTAATTCCGCATGTGACGGGGCTCATCAAGGAGTTTTTGATGTATGATGCGGAGAAATATGATTTTAATATTGTTGAGGTTGGTGGAACGGTCGGAGACATTGAAGGGACGCCATTTTTAGAGGCCATACGCCAGATGAGAGCTGAGTTTGGCTACAAAAATGTGATGTTTATCCACTTGTCGTTTGTACCATATCTCGGACAAACCGATGAAATCAAGACAAAACCAACGCAGCACTCAGTAAAAATGCTGATGCAAGCTGGGATAATACCTGATGCAATCATGTGCAGAACGAAGCAAAAAATTGGTGAAAAAGACAGAAAAAAAATCGCGATGTCATGCAACGTAGACACTGAAAATGTGCTTGAAGCGCCAGATGTTGACGAGATTTACTCACTGCCTTATATCTATGCAAAACAGGGGCTTGCGCGCGTAATTTTGAACCATTTCAAGATTGAAAACGTGCAGGAAGACCCAGAAAAATTGGCTTGCTGGAATAGCTACTCTACCAAAAAAGAGAAGAGCGTTGTTGTCGGTGTGGCTGGGAAATACACAAACTCAAATGACTGCTACAAGTCGCTGTTTGAGGCCATTCACCACGCTGGTTTTGCAAACGATGTGAATGCAGAAATCAAGTGGATTGACAGCAGAAATGTGAACGATGAAAATGTTGCAGAACAGCTTGAAGGTTGCGACTGCGTGATCGTGCCGGGCGGCTTCGGAGTTGACGGCGTTGAGGGGAAAATTTCAGTGATAAAATACGCGCGCGAGAACGACTTGCCGCTGCTTGGGATATGCCTCGGAATGCAGTTGGCGGTGATTGAATTTGTCCGCAACGTGGTTGGAATTAAGGAGGCAAACTCGGTGGAATTTGACCCAGCAACAAAAGCGCCAGTTGTGTGTCTCATGAAGGCATGGAAAGGGATTTACGGCAACATTGAGGAGCGCTCAAATGACTTTGATATTGGAGGAACTTTGCGCCTTGGTGCATATATTTCAGAGGTCAAAGAGGATACTCTCGCAGAGAAAATTTATGATGATTACAAAATAACCGAGCGCCACCGCCACAGGTATGAAATAAATATTCAATATGTTGAACAAATTGAACAAAAAGGCGGAGTTTTCTCTGCATTTGCCAAAGTTGACAAGGGTCAGGAGAACTTGCGCGTGCCTGAAATGTTTGAAATTCCAAGCCACAAATTCTTCATAACATGTCAATTTCACCCAGAATTTTTGAGCCGTCCTTTCACACCACACCCACTGTTTGACGCAATTGTAAAGAAGGTCAAGAAGGAAAAATTTGGAAATTAGTTATGGCAAGCTGTTTGTCAAAAGATTATAAATATTTGGTATTTGGATTGGCAAGAATAGGCATCGCAACATCAAAATTCTTTGAAAAAAATGGTTATCATTTTTACGCTACAGATGACAACGAGGAGGCAATAAAACAGCTTGAAGTGGCAGACGAGCACAAAATTTATGACTATGAAAAAATCATCAAAGATGTGGATTTTTTGGTTCTGTCGCAAGGGGTACATGTGCAAAATCATCCGCACAAAATTGTGGAATTAGCCAAGAAAAACGGCGTCAAACTCATTTCGGATGTTGATATTTTTTACAATCACATTCAGGAGCGCGCTGATAAGAATGACAAGAAAATTATTGCAATCACTGGCACAAACGGCAAAAGCACAACCACGGCGCTCACGTCGCACATTTTGAACAAAACTGGGCATAAAGCAATTGCTTGCGGGAACATCGGTCTGGCCGTTTTGGCCGACGAAGTTGACATTGATAAGTATGACTTTTTTGTTGTGGAAATATCAAGCACGAACCTGCATTTGAGCAACTATACCACTTTTGACTGCGGTTGCCTTTTGAATATAACCGAGGACCACATTGAATATCATGGTTCAATGGAAAGCTATTCAGCTGCCAAAGAAAAGTGTGTTTCATGCAGTAAAATAGCGGTCGTGTGCGTGGATGATGATTATACAAAAGCCATTGCGGAAAGACATAAAAATATTGTGCATGTATCAAAATATGGTGTATTAGAAGACGGTTTTTCGTGGGCTGACGATGTGTTTTATAAAAATGAACAAAAAATTGAACAAATAAAATTTCAAAATCTACTTGGCGTGCATAATGTGGAAAATATTTTGTGTTCGTGTGCGGTTTGCGCGCAGTTTGGAGTGGACTTCCAAGCAGCTCTGCAAGCGGCCAAAACCTTCACAACACTTCACCACAGAATGGAATTTGTGCGCGAGATTGATGGTGTAAAATTCATCAACGACAGCAAGGCGACAAACGCGGACAGCACCCAAAAAGCATTGCGCGCACTTGCTGAAAATGAGATTTATCTTATTGCAGGAGGAAGGCGTAAAACAGCGGGTTTGTTGGCATTAAAAGACGATTTGCGGGCAGTAAAATGTGTATTTTTAATTGGCGAAGCAGTTGAAAGTTTTGCAGAAGAATTAAAAAAATTGAACAAAAAATTCGTCAAATGTGGCACGATGAAAAATGCTGTCAAAACAGCTTTTGAAGAGGCCAAAAAGGATAAAGCGGAAAAAAATAAAATCGTTTTGTTGTCGCCGGTTTGTTCAAGTTGGGATCAATATTCATGCTTTGAGGAGAGGGGTGAGGATTTTTGCAAAAATGTTAATCAACTATAAACTAAAAAATACTCGTTAATATACCGCTCGCGCTCTGCGCTTGTCAGCTTTCGAAGTGCTTCTTGATGGTCTTTAATGAATTCGTTATAGCGATAAACTGATATACGCACGCCATTTGAAAGTGTGATAAAAGTACCCATTTGTTCAGCTTCGTCTTTAATGTTTGTGATTGGTGCACCAGTGTATTTACCACTGCTTGTTTGGTTATCATTTACAGTTTGAACGGATGTTTTTGAAGCTGTTTTATTACTATTTTCATTGTAGAAATTGTCAACTATTAGCTCCTTATTAAGTGGATTTTTGTTTTGTCTCGTAGTGTAATAAACGTATCCAGTGTTGTGGCGGTGAACTTTCATATCCTTGCCATCCGTGAGTGCAGTGCGGCAATGCTCTGATATGTAGTAATAGCCATGTCTTTTAAGTGCACGTTTTAAGGTATGTTTGCATGCACTTTCTGAGCCGGCAACCATACTACGTCCTGACTTTTTTGTAGGACAAAATTTCCTGATTTCTGCTGCGCAAAGTTGTGAAAAATCGCTGCTATTATTAACAAATCCGTTTGACATTGAATGCGTCAGTGCGCCTCTGCACTGCTCTGGAAGTGAATTTATAGCATTTGTTAGGCACGCTTTTCTTTCTGAACGTGAAGAAAAATGATCTCGCGGACACAATTTTTCTCGCTCATCTTTACAGTTGGTTTTGGCATCCGCAGAAGTAAATAGTATAGTTTGTAATACAACAGAAAATAACAATGTGCGTGCTGAAAATGTCCTCACAAAAATGGAGCGGGTGATGGGAATCGAACCCACGTGGCCAGCTTGGAAGGCTGGAGCTCTACCATTGAGCTACACCCGCATTCGTTGTAATAGCAATATCGTAAAAATAGTTGTCAAGTGATTTATGGTAAATAAGTTTTTATTTCGTTATGTAAATACGTAAAAATAGAAGACTGATTTTTTATTGAATTTAAATCATAAAATGGTAAAATTTGCTGATGCGTGCAAAGAGATTTGACTTGAAAAGTAGCAGAAAAAAGTGGGACAAACCCTGCAAGCGCACTAAAAATGACTATTCCACAACAAGTAAACAAACAAGAAATTATGCAGTGCGTAGTAATCACGTTGAGCGCAATACAAAATTAAGTATCACAGATATTGATGAGATTGACATAGAATTTGGCAATACATGTAAGAAATTTGATGCATTTCACATTGATTATCAGGCGAAGAACCCGATGACAGAAAGCGAGGCCAAAAAACTTATTAGTGTTGGTGCAAATGGAGAAGTGTGTTTAAAAAACGATAATCTGAGTGTCAATGATATACACTGATTGATAAAATTTTTATTCAAAAAGATACATTTTCTGCAACTACAAGACAACAAACGAGCTGTTGTACCAGTTGATGACTGGACTTGGAAGCAAATTCAGGCAGGTAAAGAAATCCAATTTGATGAAGACGGCCGATATGTTGATGTCATTGGTGAAAAGCCAAAAACGTTCACCGACATTCTCGCACAAAAGGCCATAAAACTCATTCCATACGGCTGGCCATATGGCTACACAAACACGATGTATAAGGAGGCCAAGGTCTACAAAAAAGGCGATGAAACCAGAATTTACGAACCATATAGTATTCGTGAAAGTTTTGAAGATGACAGGCCGGATACAATCAAACCACTTGTTAAAGCATTTGAGGAGGCAGTAATAAAAAACAAAGGCAAAGAAGTTTTAATGGGAGCGGTTGTCACACTTTCAGACCACGAACATGCCATTCCGCTATCAATAAAGTATAAAAACGGCAAAATCAGGGTCATTGCGTTCAATACCAATGGCTCAAAAAAGAGCAAAGAAAAATACGCAGAACCGATTTGCAATGCCATAAATCAGATGTGGAGTGATAGCTTTTTTAGTCATATTGGAGGACAACAAAATGTGGAATATTTCCACCGAAACTTCAACGAGCAAAAGGACGGAACATGTCTGACAACATCCGAGCTTGAAGTTCGTGCTATGTTGAAGGGCGATAATATTGGCGAGGCTGCTGACGATTTGACAACTTGGTACACCGCATTCACGAACGCAGCACAGGCACATCTTTGTAAGAAACTTGGTGTTGAAAGAAAGCAAGATTATTCAAACCAAAAACGTATTCAAAATGTTCGTAGCAGTGATAATGCTTGGAAATATCATTATGGAAAACGAGTGAATTTTCTGCCAAAATGATTACAAGCTTCTAATTTTGAATTCTAATTTTGTATATTTTTTATTTTTGTTATACCAATTTACAAACTGCGAAATTGCATCAACTTGGTCGTCATGTTTACCACCGGGGAAGGCCAACAGCTCGTCCACAAGCGGCTCCGTCCATGACTGTTCGCGTGCAATCCAGAAGTGCCCGGCTTCAATAAAAACCAGAATTTCATTCACCCTGAATTCCTTGGAATGTGTTGGTTTTATCGCAATAATGTTGTTATGCTCTGTTCCTAAGTCCTGTATCATTGAGGTGCCATTTGATTTATCTTCAATCAAAACTGCAAGAGGTGCATATTTTCTAATTACATTTTTAACCTCTTTTTTTAGCTCTGGATATGCCAATTTCAACTGCAACATTTCACACAGATAAAA
>JAFUUN010000066.1 GCA_017477855.1 Rickettsiales bacterium
ATTCTTTTTTGACCTCTTCCAAACCTGCCTGTGTATCGCTCTCGCACCTGCCTGTCAAAACCGCACTGGTATTGCTCGCGCGCAACATCCACCAGCCGCTGTTTGTGTCAATCCTTATTCCATCAATGTCAATAAAATTGCGACCATCCTGCTTCAAAATCGCAGCAATTCTGTCTATAATCGCAAACTTGTCGGCCTCGTCAATAGGCAATTTTAAATCATGTGTGGCAAAAACTTGCGGAATTTTCTTCACCAAATCAGAAATTTTCTGGCCTTTTGAGGATATTTCTGCCAAGATTGCAATCATTTTTAGTCCTGCAACAATGCCGTCATCAACTCCGCCGAGGTTGTCCGCAAAGAAGATGTGCCCTGATGTTTCGCCACCTAAAATCGCACCAACCTCGTCCATTTTTGCACGGATGTAAGTATTTCCAATTTTTGTCATTATGGCCTCTCCGCCAGCTGTCTTGATACCATCATACAGCACCTTGCTCGCCTTGACTTCGCCCACTATTTTAGCACCCGGCCTTGACTTCAAAACCTCCTTCGCGAATAGCAGTAAAATCTCATCACCATAGAGCAAGCGACCTGTCTCGTCAATGACACCAACTCTGTCGCCGTCACCATCAAAGCCAATGCCGAGATCAAATCCCTCCGCCACCACTATTTTAGCCAGCGCATTCATGTTTTTTTGCACCGTTGGATCTGGATGGTGGTTTGGAAAATTGCCGTCAATCTCCGCAAACAGGACTTTTGTATCCACGCCAAACAGCTCCGCAAGCATCTTGGCAAGCTTCTCCACAACTCGCCCAGTGGCACCATTTCCACAATCAAAACATACTCTAATTTTTCTGTCCGTCTTGAACTTGAAATTCTTCATCAAATGCTGTAAATATGCCTCTTCAATGTCGTCCGTTTCCAATTTTCCTTTTTTGTCAGCAGTCGCGCAGTCAGCCGCAATTCGCTGCAATTCTTGGATTTTCTCATCAAAAAACGGCGCATTTTTGTAGTCAAACTTGAAGCCGTTATACTCCTTTGGATTGTGAGAAGCCGTAATCGCACAGCAGGCCAGCGCGTTGAAGTGATATGCTCCAAAATTCACCATTGGTGATGAAACCAGTCCCACGTCAATAACATCCATTCCTGCATCTGTTGCACCCCTGATGAACTCACTTTTTAAGCTTGGTGAAGTCGTTCGTCCATCCATCCCGACAACCAGTTTGGTGTTGTAATTCTTGTCCTCATGACCCAGCAAATAAGTCGCATACGCAAGGCCAAAAAAATAGGCATCTTCCTCATTTAGTTGCTCGCCATATATCCCGCGCACATCGTATTTACGCAGTATGACTGGGTTGAACTTGTGGTACAATCGCTGTTGATGATCTTCCGTCATTCATGAACTATAAAACTGGTGGACGTCATAGGACTCGAACCTACGACCTATTGCGTGTAAAGCAATTGCTCTAACCAACTGAGCTAGACGTCCAACACTTTCCATTGTGCTACTATATTTTAATTTGCAAGTTTGAATTTGATGAGTTGCGCCGCCGAGGCCACGCCCTCTCCGTTTGCAATCTCCTTGCTCCCTACGCTCTCTTCGTCCAGCAAACGCGCTCCGCGCCTGCGCAAAGTATATTTTTCCTATACTAAAAACTTATTTCTTGCAACTTTATAAATTTTTAATAAAATTTAATAGTATTAAAGTTTATTTTATGGAAAGTAGTAACAAAAAAAACATTGAAGAAAAACAAATCAAAATTTATGTAAAAAATGGTTCAGTTTTATATGATAAATTGAACAAATTAGCAAAAGAACATAATTACACGGATGCAATAGCATTTATAGAAAAAGAAATCAGCAAATCATTGCATATTATGGATGAGTATCCATTGGATGCTGGTACTTGTAAAGTAGAAAAAATAGGTAATAAAAAACAAATTTATATAGAATGGCCAGAAAATAAACAAAATGAGAAACTGAGTATTGTATTCAGTCATGGCGACAATAATCCTCCTGAATATATTTTTAAAAATATAAGTATTGACGATTTAAAAAATGAAGCAGAAAAGATCATGCCAAAAACCTGTAAAATAAGTTGCAGAACAGCTCCAGGAAAACAACCAAGTATTAGAGTTCAATTTCCTGATGATAATAAAGTGACATTCTATCAAGACGGTTGGGTAAACGGTAAAAACAGTTCAATACATATTCATCAAAACTCACCAATTAAAGAGACAGATGACTTTAAGATTTATAGCGTTGGACAAGGAGAGGATAAAGTTGAAATTAGTTATAGAAAAACAGGAAACAAAAGTATAAGAATTACAAATAAAAACGGTGACGGAATATGCATATATCCAGATTTATATGTCAATCCTGTGAAAAACGGCCACATGACGAAGCAAGGAAGTAAAAAAATCAACTGTAATCTTTTTGAGTTTATAGAAAACAACTTTTTTAAAGTAAATTATAATAAAAACAAATCTGTTTTGAAAAAGCCAATTCAGAATGCGTCCCATAATGTGCCACAGCAGTATCAATTCCAGAGCGGAATAAATAACCCATTTAACAACCAACCAAGCAATATAATCCAAAACGCACCTAATAACAGTATGCTGTATTCATTAAATGAAACTAATGAATTTACAATAAAACTGTAAAAGTGTGTTGCGGAGCGCGGAGCGCGTTTGGCCGCCGAGCGCAGCGAGGGGGAGCGTAGCGGTGCCAAACGGCGAGGGCGTGGCCTCGGGCCCGCAACACAAAAAGCTAATCTCCCTTAGCCAGCAATCTGCTACCGTATTTTACAACCGCAAAACCGAATACAACAAGCGGCAAGACCAACAAAATTGCGCCAATGTGATAGGAAATATATTTCGCAACAAACCCAATAAACATCGTGGCAATAACGTTTATAATGGTCGCCAAAGACATAGAAACAGAAATTGCGCTGCCACGGATTTTCTTGTTAGAATAGTGTTCAAATCTGCGCTCAACAGAAACTTCAATAAGTGAAAATGTTCCACTCATCATAAAGCATCCCAGTGCAAATAAATATGGTGAATAAACAAGCACCGCAAACAAAACAAAAACCAGTTCCGCAAAATTGATAATAAAACACTTTTTCAATGCAATACCGTTAGGAAAGAACAATATTGGAACCAATGTGCTTATTGTCATAATAATCGTCAACAAACTTGTATATTTGGCAATTTGAACATCTGTCCAACCCATATCAAGCAACAGCATGTGCCCTATTATTGCCGCCAAAGGCCAAGCGATAAAGTTTAATACACCATAAAAAGATAGCAGCCAAGTGAACATTTTGCTTTTCTTGACGCACTCTGCGACCGACAAAACAATCTCTTTTGTGCTTTCTGATTTGAACTCCTTGAATAACCCTGTTTTGTTGCTTGGAACAAACTTCACAACTGCCGCCAAAGCTGCAATTTTCAGCACAATACTCACCACAACCAAGACATTATATCCGTGATTTTTCAACAAAATTGCTGAAATACTTGACGCAATCGTCAGTGCGATATCCCATGAGAAGTAATATTCCGCGGTTGTTCTGCCATAGATATGTAATTTGTCGTGAACACTCAATGTGTTATAAATGTATGATGAGTATTTTCCATAGGTTATTCCATATGAAATGCCAATAAACATCATGGCAATAACAACATTTGTGAAAGTTGGATTTAACAGCAAAACAAGTGAAATTATGTCAACAACTCGTCCGAACACAAATGTTGTTCTTGGGCCAAATCTGTCAAAAATTATCCCACCAATGAATGTGAAAATAAAACGAAATATCTCCTTTAATGAGATAAGAGCTGAGATTTTCACAGGTGAAAATTCCAATGACTTGATAAACGGCACAAGCATGACACTAATCAGCGAGACATTTAGCATGCCGTATATTGTATTTCCCAGCCAAAAATGCGGTATGTTGAACTCTTTTTGTTCTTTTTTCTTGAAGAAAAGCATGACTTCAAACTAATGGATGAATTTATTTGTCAATAAAAAAAATTTCTTGATTGATTGCTATATTATCGTATAATATCAGCATGGCTGATGAAAACATACGTCCACATAACGAACCTGATAACTGTAATACTTGTAATAATGGGCTGTCAGGTGGTCAAGTAGCACTTATTATTCTGGCGTGTGTATTTGTAATTGGTCTAATTGCTGCACTGATTGCGTGGCTAATGCAGAAGAAAAATAAAAACAAATCAAGCTCAAAAACAAACAGCGTTACAATTGGCGGACCACTTCCACAATATGCTGAGCAACCAGATAAAAATATACCGAACCAGCAATCTCAGTTTACAAATCAATCCAATACGCAAGCTCCGCAGAATAATCAGGCACCAACATATACAACAATTAATCAGCAGGATTTAATTGCCAATGCTGTTGCATCTGCAACACCACAAATTATTGCGTCCATGGCAAAAATGGCTTCACAAGATAACGATCCTGATGTGATATCGGAGACGAAAAAAGAAGAAATAACAGAAAAAAAAGACGGTAACGAAAATCTATCAGAACCACAAACGACAGAAGAAAAAACAGATGATATTGAGGATAAAAAACCAAACGAAGAAGAAGAAAAAGAGCGGCAAAAAACAGAGCAATCTGATTTGGGCGATATTTTTAAACCAAAGCCTTTTGCTGACTTTCAAACTGGAAAAATGATTGATAATGATAATAGTGAGAACAAAAAAAATGATAATCTGGAATTCCCTGCTGACTTCACGTATCAACGTGGAGATGTTGAAAAAATAATGCAAACCGATAGATTAAAAAATCCATTTGAACAATTACCATTGGACAAAGAAATAGATAATATAAATGGGTTAAAAGAGCAATACAAACAGGATCAAACGCAACAAGAAAATGTTGGGAATGACATCGCCCCTGGTGCGCCAAAATTAGATTTTGCGTCAATATTTGGTTTGCCTTCAATACCAGAAAAAACAGTGAACGAACCAAAGGTAATTCCAGAAGAGAAAAGAAACGATGTAATTAATGTACCTACCATCAAATTAGCCAATTCTGATAAAGCAGCTGGTTCTCCGGGACTGAAAGCAGGAGGCAGGATCGACATGTTAAATCAAAATGGAAACTTTTTTGCTCCTGATCTGCCAAGTGCATCCCTGAATAATAATCAACAAATACACTATAATCCAATGGAAATGACAGCATCAAATATTGATATAAAAAATAATAACATTGGGGATAATGATTATAAAATTCCTCCTGTATTTAACTACATGTCGCAATCACAGAATAATATACAACAAATTGATGAAAAACCAAAGATGATGAATAATACGATACCTGGTATTTCTGATTTTGATGTAGGAGCAAATGGGCAAAAAAACGCGCGAATAAATGAATTACCTACAATTGGACCAGTTAATAATATATCTGATAGCATACCAATACCAATGACGACAAGTCCAATAAATGGAAACAAGATGAATTATAATAATCCACTTGGAGGAAACATAATACCTCCTATTTGTGCAATAGGGAATACTGATGTTGATAATAATAGAACAGTGATACCAAGTAACCCAACACTCAATCAACCGCAACCAATTAATGAAGATGACATTAAACCTGATGCACCGATATTTACTCCAATCACTAAATCTGACGTACCGTCATTTAATCCAATAGATCACACACAACAACCAATTACGATTTCTCAAAGACAGCAAGATAATACAAAACAATCAATTATGATACCACCTCAAAAAGAGGAACAATTCATGGGAGACTTGCCTATACCTGGGCAGATAAAAATACAAGATAAAGAAAAAGATAGTGAGGCAGCTGGCACAAATATTGCATTCGATCCATTTATAATTCCTGATAAAGGTCAAAATGTTTCTATGAAGAATGAAAACAACAATCCAACAATTAATGAATTCTCTGGTCTTGACAGCAAGCAAATGGAAGCCAACAATGGGCAATCACAAATGAACTTAGGTACACAAAATAAATGTATGTGTCCTTCTTGCACAGGAGGAAAAATGTGATTTTATCTACACATGGCAACAATCTTACGACCAGTCATCTTTGGCTCATCAATGGATTTGCAGTGCGGTTTTAATGTCTCACAGATTTTTTTCATTAGCTCCATTGCGAAATCAGTTCTTTGCATATCACGACCTTTGAGTTGCATGACAATCAGAACTGTATTTTTTTCCTCTAAAAATCCGATTGCGCGGTTGATTTTTACATCCAAATCGTTCTTTTCAATGTGAATTGAAAATTGAACCTCTTTTGTCTTTTTTGTCCCTTTATTATTGCCTTTCTGTTTTTTCTGCTGTTCGTATTTGAACTTTCCGTAATCACAAATTTTGCAAACCGGTGGTACAGCATTTGGTGAAACATTTATCAATTCAAGCCCAGCTTCTTTTGCTCTATGCAAAGCTTCTTGTGTGGGCACAACACCAACCATGTCTCCATTTTCATCAATTAAACGAACTTCACGGATAGAAAACCAATTTGTTTTCTGACGAGCATCTTGCCTTTGATCGTTCCTTCGATCTGGCCTGTTGTAATAACGTACCACTAATTAAAGAAATAAAACTAAACTTGTGCGCGGAATATCATAGTTTTTTTTAAAATGCAAGAGAAAAACTTGAATTACGTATTTTGTGGCGAATAGCGAAATGCAAACCACGAGTGCGTGGCCTCGGGCTGCACAATAACACAAAAAATCACACACCAACACTTTCAAAAAAATTACTAAATTCCGTCAACTTCACCATTAAATCATTTGATAAAATATCTAAATCTGTTTATACAGCTTTTTGTTTTGTCTG
This sequence comes from Rickettsiales bacterium, assembly GCA_017477855.1. Taxonomy (GTDB): domain Bacteria; phylum Pseudomonadota; class Alphaproteobacteria; order Rickettsiales; family Deianiraeaceae; genus UBA4311. Next base: position 6,846 of record JAFUUN010000066.1, read on the forward strand.
TGGAAAAGTAAAAAAAACTACCTTAAAAATGACATTACCTTTAAATTGGATCTTTTTTTAATTTATGATTAAATTGGTTATAATTACCTATAATTACCACAAATTCTTGACTTTTATAAAACATGGATTGAGATTCGATGCATTTGGTGAAGTGGCTGAGTGGTCGAAAGCGGCTTCCTGCTAAGAAGTTATACGGGCCAAAACCTGTATCCAGGGTTCGAATCCCTGCTTCACCGCCAGTGGGTTATGCAGAGATACAAAGCTGTCGTTGAATACGATGGAACCAATTATCATGGCATGCAGAAGCAAAAAGATGTAAGCTTGCCTACCATTCAAGCTGCTTTGGAGCGTGCAATTTCACAGTTTGCAAACGCAAAAGTAGCAATTGATTACAGCGGACGAACCGATACAGGAGTGCATGCGCTTGGACAAGTAATTCACTTTGATTTGGACTGCGAGAGAACTGAAAAACAGGTACTGCGAGGCATAAATTTTTATCTCATCAAGAACGAAATTTTTGATATTGTTGTAAAAAAAGTTGAGAATGTCACAGACGATTTTCATGCCAGATTTTCAGCGCAAAGCAGGATGTATATTTACAGAGTTTTGAATAGCAAAGTTACTTCTCCGTTGCTTGCAAACAGGGTATTTTTCTATCCATACAAACTTGACATTAAAAAAATGCAAACAGCTGCCACGTTGTTGATTGGTAAAAAGATGGATTTTTCGTCATTTTGCAGTGCGGAAAGTGTGGAAAATGTTAACACAATGAAGACAATTATGTCAATAGAAATCTGGCGCGATGGCGAACAAATTCTGTTTAAATACGAGGCAAAGTCGTTTCTACATAACATGATTAGAATAATGACCGGAGTGCTTCTGGAAGTTGGTCGTGGCAGATTAAAACCAGATGACGTCTTGACAATTTTGGCTGCAAAAAAAAGACCTGACAAATGCGAGACTGCTCCCGCATGTGGACTATATTTTCTGGAAACAAAATACTAATTATTCAATCTCGGTTTTATCATTATCACCGTTTGTATTTATCGCAAACTCTTTGTCTAATTCCTGAACCGATTTTGGCCTAATAACCACGAGCGTATCAATGTTTAGACTGGCCTTTCTCTGTATGCAAATTTTGTCATTTATAATCTTCACAAATCCAATATCTATGCCACGCGGAACAAGATTGTTCTCGCCGGAAGTAACAATCAAATCATTATCTTCTGGCTTACTCTTGCTGTTTAAGGTGTCAAAAATTAGCTCACATTTTTCATCTCCATTTGCAGACACAATACCGTAAATACCGCTGATTGTAGCAAATGCTGGTGCGGAAAATTTGACGTCATTTATCAACTGTATTTTTACATTTTTTGAATTTACGGCAACTATTCTTCCGACCAAAGCCATTGATTTGTCAACCACAATGTCATTTTTGAAAACCTCATTGTTCGTCTCAGCAAACAGATAGTGTGTGCTCTGTACATTATACAAATATACTGGTTCAAGTATTGCGGCGGCTGAAAATTTTGGCTTTAACGCCGCATAAATGTTGTCGTATTTTTGTAAATAGATAATTTTCTTCACCTTGTCAACAAGCTCCTGATATTCACTATCATCATTGTTTTCACTACTGAAAATCTGCTTTCTAATGTTTCCGAAAAAGGAAGAAAAATAGTGCACAAAATCAAAATTGTAGCCCGTTTTTTGAAGTATCAACAAAAACAAACACATGAAGATAATAAGCGTATGCTGAAGTTTACTACTTGCAATATATTTTCTCACAAAGTGAGCGTATAATCACTTTTTTTATTGTAAAATGTTTTTTTTTTAATATAATTAGGTTGTATTTTATAAAAATATATGGATGCATTCAAAGAACATATGCAAAAAATATACAGGATTTTAGCAATCATAATGCTGATTTTGCTACCACTTTTATTACTTTGTATTTTTCTGACATTTGCGCATTTTTATGGCGAGAAAGAAGTTGGCTATATCAAGACAGTTACAGTTGTGGAAAAAATAAAAACTAAGTTGGCGCACAACAAAGTTGTAATCAAGCCAGAAGATTACAACGAGATTACATTGAAACGAACAGAGCCGGTTTATGTAATACAGCAGCCAGTAGTTAAGCAGGTTGTGCCACAGGATAAGGTTGTCTTGGTTGTGATGAAAAATCAGCAACAAAAGAAAAAAGTTGTTGCAACGCCAAAGAAGAAAGTTGTTGCAAAAAAGGCCGTGAAAGTTAATAAAAAAGTTGAACAAAAGGAGGTGAATATAACAAGGGGCAGTATAAGTATTGAACAGGAAGTCAAAAAAGAAGTTGTGCCCGAAACCGTTTTTGTGAAGGATACAACCATCAAGGAGATTGTCAAGGAAGAACCAGTTGAAATTGTGGAGCAACCTCAACCTAAACCAGAGCCACTTCCTGTTGAAAGAGAAGTGAAAAAGAAAAAATTAGTCAGAAAAGCACCAGTTGAAGAAGTTGTTGAAAAAAAACCGTGCACAACTTGTAAGAAAAAGCAGAATGTTGAGACAACAATTTTGATTGAAACAGAAGGTGATTACGAGGTTGTTGGACAGCCAAGAGTTGTTGACAGTGTTGTAGCGCCAGCAACAGAAGGACAAAAAGTTGTTGAAACCGTCAAGAGAGTTGTGAGTTAGTTTTCGTTGCGGGTGCGCGGAGCGCATTTGGCCAACGATGAACGATGCGCAGCAAAACGGCAAGGATGTGGCCTCGGCCGCACAAAATAAAACGCTAATGCTTAATTCCATTTAAAAAATCCTTCAGCGGCATTGGCTTTTTGCCCTCTTTTTGAAGAATTTTTGGCACAATCACACCATCTTTCAGATATATTTTTCCATCGTTTTTGTCAAAACCAAGGTCATGTTTTGTTTCTGTTTGTAGTAATTCTGCTTGCAGAATTTTCACGCGCTGATTTTCAAACATAAAATAGCATCCGCCACACAAATTAAATGCACGAATTTTGTTGTAAATTGTCATCGCAGATAGTGTAAAATCAAGGAGCAATTCGCTTTTTTCAATCTTGCTGGCATATATCATTCCTTCCTCGGTTTGTTGTTCAAAATTTACACCAGAATTGACAATTTTTTTTATCACATCAACCATTGTTTGAGCTCCAATTTTAGACACCTCAGGAATAATTTCACTTGCATGTTTGTCTGTGATGATATATTTTTTTCTCACCGCAACATCGCCAGTGTCAAGACCAACATCAACACGCATAATGCAAATATCAATCTCGTCCTCACCTGCTTCAATAGCTCTTTCCAACGGCGCCGCGCCGCGATATTTCGGCAAAGACGATGGATGTAAATTTAATATTTCATACTTTGGCAAGTCAATAATTTCCTTGGTGATAATTTTTCCATAGGCAACCACCACGATGAAATCAAGCTCCATTTTTGTCAAAATTTCCAACAATTCTTGGTTTTTACGCAATGTTTTTGGCTCAAAAATATTCTCCGCAGAATAACCATTTTTCAGTGCATACTCCTTGACAATATTGTCTTGCAGCTTCTTTCCGCGGTTCTTTTCAGCTGGTGGCATGGTGATTATTGCCTTCAAATTTATATCCTCGTCATGCAATAACAAACCCAAAGTTTCCAGTGAAAATGTGCTTGAACCAAAAAATGCAATGTTAATTTTATCCACGCCTTCTTATAAAGAAAAGATTTTATTTAACAAGAAAAAAAGATTGTTTTTTTTTGTTGTTATTGAAATAGTTTTAAGATTTTTTTATGAAAAGCGCTTACAGAAAAAAGAATTCTAACAAAAGAATGCACCAAGATTTAAACAAACCGAGCCAGCAACAAATATATCAAATTGAGCAAATGACAATGCAACCAATATTGACAATTAAAATCAGCTCACAATTTCTCCTCTGATGAGTAATATTTACAGGACACGCACATGCGGAGATTTGTCAAACGGGAATATTGGTGAGAGTGTGAAATTGAGTGGTTGGATTGACACAAAGCGCGATCACGGCGGAGTTTTGTTTATTGATTTGAGGGATAATTATGGAAAAATCCAGATCGTTGCGGATGAGGAGAGATGTAAAATTAGCAACCTTGATGTGCTGGCGAAAGTGCACAATGAGAGTGTGATTTGCGTTGAGGGAAATGTCGTTGAGCGCAGTGACGAGACAAAAAATCCGAAGATAAAAAATGGTGATATTGAGGTGCTGATTAGCAAGTTTGAAATCCTGTCAAGTGCAGAAGTTTTGCCGTTCCAAGTCAATGAAGAAGATGGCACAAACGAGGAAGTAAGGTTGAAATATCGCTTTTTAGAATTGCGCAAGGAGAAGCTCCATAACACCATTATTTTCCGCGCCAAAGTGTTTGCATATATCCGTCAGCGTATGGCTGAAGCAGGGTTTTATGAATATCAGACGCCAATCTTGACGGCATCTTCACCAGAGGGCGCGCGCGATTTTTTAGTGCCAAGCCGTCTACACAAAGGCCAGTTTTATGCTCTTCCACAGGCACCGCAACAGTTCAAACAGCTCTTGATGATTGCAGGATTTGACAAGTATTTCCAAATTGCCCCATGTTTTAGGGACGAAGATCCTCGCGCAGACCGCTCACCGGGTGAGTTCTACCAGCTTGACATGGAGATGTCTTTTGTTGAGCAAGAGGATATTTTCCAGACAATGGAACCAGTTGCCAAGGATATTTTTAATAAATTCAATGGTAAAAATGATACGATTTGCGATGAGATACGGCGCATAAAATTCAAAGATGCAATGCTGAAATATGGCAGCGACAAGCCAGATTTAAGAATTCCTATTGAAAATGTTGATGCAACGGATGCATTTGTTGGTAGTGATTTTAAAGCATTTGCAGGAGCTATTGAAAAAGGTTGTGTTGTGCGCGGAACACCAGTAAATAATATAGGTCAACAGTCAAGGAGCTTTTACGACGGCATGGTTGAGTTTGCGATAAAACAGGGGGCAAAAGGATTGGGATACATCATTTTTGAAAATGGAGAAGCCAAAGGGCCAGTCGCCAAATTTTTGTCAGCTGACAGGTTGGAGAAAATCAAGAAGTTCTTCAATAATGAATGCAAAAATGGAGAGATAAACGCAATATTTTTCTCCTGCGACAAAGAAGCAAACGCAAATAAATTTGCAGGTTTGGCACGTAAAGAACTGGGTGCGCGCCTGAATTTGATTGACAAAAATAGATACGAACTGTGCTGGATTGTTGACTTTCCGTTTTACGAATGGAACGAAGATGAGAAAAAAATTGACTTCTCGCACAACCCATTTTCAAAACCAAAATGCGATGTTGAGACCCTCAAAAAAGCCAGCAAAGATGAATTATTAAGTATTGAGGCCAACCAATACGACCTTGTCTGCAATGGCTACGAACTGGCCAGCGGAGCCATCAGAAACTCCAACATTGACATGATGTATGAAGCGTTCAAGATTGCGGGATATTCAAAAGAGGATGTTGACAGTAAATTCGGTGGCATGAGAAAGGCATTTAACTACGGCGCACCACCACACGGCGGAATGGCAATTGGCATTGAACGACTGATAATGTTATTGCTAAAAACAGACAATATACGTGATGTCATAGCGTTCCCACTTAACGGACGAGCTGAGGATTTACTGATGAATGCACCAAGTGAAGTCAGCACACAACAATTGAAGGATTTGGGTATTAAAGTAGTTGAAGATTGAGATTTCTATGAGGAAAATAAAACTCCTTTTGTTCTTTCTGTTCTGTTTTCAAGTGCACATTGCGAATGCGGAAGAAATTGCACAAAACTGGCAGAATTTCCCGACAAGTCAGCAAAATCAATCAAAATTTGAGTTTTTTGACAGCAAATCATTTTTGTATCCAATGATACATGGTGGCCTTGGTGTTGACTTTGGTTCAAACAAAAATAGAATTATGCATCTTGGCTTAGGTGGTGATTTAGGTTTTTCCGCTGGCAACAACAATTACATTCCTTTCGTTGGATTGATGTACAATTTTGCACGTGTGGCACATTATGCAGAAAAATCATGCCATTACAATTCAAGAGGTAGATACACATGCTCATATTCCAAAAGAGAAGGTTCCAGTGTTTCATATCACAACATCAGAATTAGAACCGGTGTGTTAATTCCACTTCTTGCAAAATACGTAATGTTGCAACCGTTAGCATCGGCTGGTTTGTATATTCCATTTAAAGGCTCGCATTTGGATACAAAATATAATATAAGAACAAAGCTGTCAACCGCGTATGCCTTTGATGTTGGTGTTAA
>JAFUUN010000067.1 GCA_017477855.1 Rickettsiales bacterium
CAGGACACATTTGAGGTTTTACCAAGTAATGTTGACACAACAGTTTGTAAGAGATATGGTGAGTTTTCACAATCACAGACAGAAGTTGACATGAAAGCCGGAAAAATACCAACAGCAGGAACATATTGTGTGACAACTGGTGATAATGCTCGTGTTGTTGAAGGTTATGTCAGCGCATCGGTCATGTCAAACAGTGAGAATTGGTTGACATTCTTAACAGGAATGCGTTTCATGAAATCAGGTAAAGTTGTTGATACGGTTAAATATGGTATCGCAGAAAAAATGAGCGACACAGCAACAATCAACGTTGCAGATGTTGTTGAGGCAACGGTTGCAGCACAATCGCCAGTTAAGACCGCATTGACTGTTGGTGAAGACGGTGCAGGACATGAAACAGAAGCGGGTCAAGAATGTAAAAGCTGTGTTTCTAATGCTGCTATTAAAAATACGCAAGGAGTTGCATCATTTGATACAGAAGGTGCCTTCTCATTTGTTGGTGTTCCTGAAAATGTGACGGAAATGTATTACATTCGTGGTTCTAACATGAGTGAGATGAAGAATGAAACATATCGTACAAGAATCGGTGGAAAGAACGTTTTGGCTATTTACAGAAATGTTCCAAGTTCTTCTGACGAAACGCGTGGTATTTCAAATACAACAACAGGTATCTTATCATCTTCAATGGCTAACATGCTGGATGTTAAAATGGACGACGGTCAACCAGGAACAGGTAGTGTCTTGGCTTTGAAGAATGGTTATGCTTTCTCAACAGCCGGTTCGGCACACGCTTCAAAAGTTTGCTACAACAACACAGTTGAAAATGTTTCGAGTGCATTCTACCTTGATGACAGTGACACAAAGTACGGTTGTAATATGCTTTACTTGATGCAGAGTAATGAGTAATCATTCATTATCAAGTCGTTAAATAAGGCCTGCGCTTCGGCGTGGGCTTTTGTTTTTTTCGCAGAACATTGTTACGCAGCACAGAGCAAATTTGTACAAAGAACGAAGTGAAGAGCGAAATACAAACCGCGAAGGTGTGGTCTTAGGCGGCGAAAAATTTTTTATTTTTTCCTTGACATGCTTTTTATTTTTGATAAACTGTTAGCGTAGAACAAATTTATTTTTTATTTTGTTTTACAACTTGTTTTAAAAAAGAAAGGGGGAGAAGAGAACAACCCAAGCGTCGAACCTCACAATATTGTATTTTGGTATCGGCGTGAGGGTTGTTTTTTTACTTGCATATTAGATATTCTAACCATCACTTATCTGATGCCTAAAACAGAAAACATGCTCGCCAACAAGTTAATAACATCATTCAAGCTGACCAAAAGCGCGAGTGCGCGAATAAAGGAGCTTAAATCAGATAACCAAGAAATATTTATCCGTATTATGATTGTCAGTGGCGGTTGCGCTGGCATGCAATATCACATTCTTATGGATGACTATATCGGAGAAATGGATAAAATAATCATCCTACGAAAGAAAAAAAATGTTTTACCAAAGGATGTTTTTGTTGTCATTGATGAGACCTCACTAAAATACCTCAACGGTGGAAAAATTGACTTTCAAGACAGTTTGGAATTCAGCGGCTTTACAATAGACAATCCAAACGTAAAATGTGTTTGCAACTGCGGCAACTCGTTTTCATGCAACGATTGTGGAGTAAATGGTGTTATTCCGCAGAGTGCAAATTGTAGCAATAAAGTTCATTGATTGCCTACACCTATACTTAATTTATTACCTGAAGTGTCTTTTGGTTCTGTGAACAAAATTGACAATTAAATTACTACACACAATCCTCAATTATGCTGCATAAAATCAGGCCACTTGTGGAAAAATACGAAGATATTTTACGAACATTCGGAGCAAACGGCGAGGCTAAGTTGGTAGGTGGTTGCGTGCGCGACTATTTGAAATACGGAAAATTTGTTGAAGATGTTGACATGAGCACTATTTTAGCGCCAAAAGAGGTTATTACCAAGCTGCTGAAATACAAACGAGCCACTAATAAACATATCACAATCCTTGACAGAGATACAAAATACGGCACCGTAGTGACTATTATAGATGGCCAGCGATATGAAATCACAACCACTCGTGCGGACATAAATTGCCATGGAAGACAGGCGGAAGTGGTCTTTTGTCGCGATTTTGAAGCCGACAGTGAACGCAGAGATTTTACTATAAACGCGCTATATGTTGGTTTAGACGGACAAATTAACGATTTCCACGGCGGACTCCGCGACCTTGAAAACAACAAAATTACCTTCATTGGCGGCGCCGACAAGCGCGTAAAAGAGGATTTTCTCCGCATCGTTAGATACTTTCGCTTTGCAACAAAATTCTGCAACTTTGATATTGATAATGATATTATTTTAATCTTCAAAAACAACGCAAATGGCCTAAAAGACATATCACGCGAACGGTTTCGTTCGGAAATATGGAAACTGTTGAACGATGAAAAATGGCAAAATGGATTGGAAATTATTCAAAAAAGTGGCCTTTTGTGCCCTATTTTTTGCCTCAAAACGGAACCAAAAACATGCAATAATGCTATAAAAATATATGATAAAAATTTTGAACAAATTGTGAAGTTATTCCATTTTTTTTGTGGAGACAGAACTGTCATGAACCAGCTAATTGAGAGCTTTAAACTCACGAGAAAGGAACAAAACTTTTTAATATTTTTGCAGAATTTTTACACCATTTGCAACAAAACAAATTTATCATTGGATGCCAAAATTTTCATTTTCAAGGCCGACAAGACTAATTTAAAAACGGCCATGCAGATTTGTAATGATGGTATAAAAAAAGAAATAAATGACTTTTTGGATAGATTAAGACCGCTTCCAATAACCACGACAGACCTTCTAAATACTGGCATGAAAGGAAAAGAAATTGGTGATGCAATCAAAAAAATTACAGAAATTTGGATAAAAAATGAGTTCAAGAACACAAAGGAGGAATTGTGGAAATTTATTTAAATGTATTGCGCGGCGCGGGGCGCGTTTGGCCGACGAGGAACGAGGCGCAGCCAAACGGCGAGGGCGTGGCCTCGGGCAGCGCAACAGAAATATTGGTAATAATATACTTGACAATTATAATTAATATGTTTTAATCTCTTCGTAAGAGGTTAAAGTTATGTTTGACAATTTGATTGATTTTCAAAAACAATTTTCAACAGAGTTAAAATGTGTTCGTTATCTTGAAAAGATACGCTGGGGTAAAAAGCCAGTTTGCCCACGTTGTGGATGTGATTGTAAGACATACAAATTCAAAAAAGTTGGATTATACGCCTGTGGAAAGTGTCATCGTGAATTTGGTATAAGAAAGGGCACAATTTTTGAAGACAGTCCATTAAAGTTAACAAAATGGTTTTTAGCATTTTATCTTGAAATATCAAATGTTAAAGGTATATCAAGTTATCAATTAGCAAAAGATTTACACACAACTCAAAAAACAGCTTGGTTTGTTTTACAAAGAATAAGATGGGCGATCAAAAACAACACTATTGAAAAGCTCAAAGGAGATGTTGAGATTGATGAAACTTATGTAGGAGGTCATGAAAAATTCAAGCATTCAAGCAAGAAAATACCTGACAGTCAAGGTGGAAATAACAAAATGGCTGTATTTGGAGAAATAGAAAGAGACGGGAATTTACAGCTGACCTACATCAAGAAAAGCAACATTGAAAATATCAAACCAATAATAGAGCAACACATTGATTTAGAAAACACACAACTTTATACTGATGAAAGCACACTTTACAAGTCATATAAAAGCAGACAATGCCGTTAATCATAGCAAAGGTGAATATGCAAGAGGAAATGCTACAACAAATCATATTGAAAATGCCTTTGGGTTATTCAAGAGGAGAATTTATGGCATCCATCATCAAATCACATCAAAACATATTGACAAATACATAAGCTCATTTGTGTTTTATTTCAACAACAAAGCTTGTGATATTGCAGAAAAGTTTGATGTTGCAATGAATATGATAATTGGCAAACGTTTGCAATATGCAGTATTGACTGCAAAACCTGATTATAGGTTTGAATTTAAATTTTAGGTGTTGATTTTTACAAAAAAGCTTTATGACTAAAATCATGTCACGCCAAACAATCATAAACAAAATCGGACAAAAATATTTATCAACAAACATTGAAAATGATGAGTTTAGCTATGTCAAAGTAGGTGTTTGTAAGGCAAAAGGACATTATAAACTTGATTTGAGATTTGTTGATAACAAAAAGAAAGTTGCAGTTTTGGTTGAAACAAAACAAATTTTTACAGATGCAGACAAAGCACAGCTTGATGATTATGTAAAACTGGAAAAGAAATTTACAAACTACAATATTGTTGCAATTTTGGCAAACACAAATGACGATAGGTGCAAAACTTGGTTTTACGCCGTAGGCGAGAGAGAGAGAGAGAGAGAGTAAATGTGACGAGATAAAAACATTTGAGGAATACGCAAAATATTTTGAAGCAGAAAAAACAAACAACAAAGAACAGGTTGTAAGAAGCACATATAGATTGAACGAGTTATTGCATAAACACGGAATTCCTGAAAAGATAAGAAGTCAGTTTGTTGGAAGTGTGCTTTTGGCTTTGAAAAATGGTTTGAAGGACAATTATAAAAATTCAGCGGGACAATTTCTGGAAACTTCACAGATTTTGGATGCAATCAAGAATAAAATAAATGAATTACTTGGGAGCAACGACCAAAAAAATAAGAAGATTAAATCAATCAATAAGCAGGATTTTGACGATCAAAATGTTAAAGATTTAGAAAATAAACATCTTGGCGAGATTGTGCAAACGATAGAAACGGAGATTTTACCTTACATAATGGAGGAAAGCACGCAAGGACAAGATATTTTGAACTTATTTTTTACAACATTCAATAAATATGTTGGCAAGGCGGACAAAAACCAAGCATTCACACCAGACCACATTGTGGATTTTATGTGTCAGGTTTGCGAGGTGAATAAAAACTCTGTTGTGCTCGACCCTTGCTGTGGTAGTGGTGCTTTTCTTGTGCGTGCAATGGTGCAAGCAATGAATGATTGTAGCAATGACAAAGAAAAACAACGAGTAAAAGAAAACCAAATTTACGGCATTGAATACGAAGAAAAGGCATTTGGATTGGTTGCAACAAATATGCTAATTCACGGCGATGGAAATTCAAACATTGAAATGGGAAGTTGTTTTGACAAAAAAGAGTGGATACAAAAAGCAGGTTTTGTTGATGAAAAAGGGAACAAACATTCAATCAATGTTGTTTTAATGAACCCGCCGTATAATGCAGTAAAAAAATGTTGTAATCCAAGCGAGGTGTCAAATTGGAAAAGCGACATCAAACAAGACCCAACAAAAGGTTTTCATTTTGTGCATTATGTTGCAAGCATTGTAAATCAAGGAAAGTTAGCGGTTTTGTTGCCGATGCAATGTGCCATTGGAAATGACAAAGAAATAAAACGAATAAAAGATTTGATGTTGAGAAATCACACGTTGGAAGCTGTGTTTTCACTTCCAAACGAGATGTTTTATCCCGGTGCCAGTGCTTGTGCTTGCTGTATGGTTTTTACTCTTGGCAAACCGCATCCAGAAGACAAAGAGACATTTTTTGGCTACTTCAAAGACGATGGATTTGTAAAGAAAAAGAAACTCGGCAGAATTGAAAAAGTCAAGAAAGATGCAACCAGCCAAGAGGACACATATTGGAAAGACATTGAAAAAGAGTGGTTGTATTTATTCCGCAACAAAAAAGAAAAAGCAGGGCTTTCAGTTATGCAAAAGGTTTCTTCAAGCGATGAATGGCTGGCCGAAGCATATATGAAAACCGATTATTCAAAACTGACGGAAGATGATTTTGAACAAACAGTCCGCGACTACATTGCCGCGATGATAAAAAACAAGTTGCCTTTATAGTTTGGTTTATGGATACGAGAGAGTGGAAGGAATATAAATTTAAAGACATTTTCACAATAGAAAAAGGTAAAGAATTAGTTGGCGATAATGAAGATGGAAAAATTCCTTTGATAAGTTCAACGGAAAGTAATAATGGTTTTTGTGCTTTTATTTCAAACGGAAATCTGCTTTTTGACGGAAACAAACTTACTGTCGCTTCAAACGGCTCGGTTGGTTCCGCATTTTATCAGCAACAAGATTTTTACACAACAACCGATGTAAATATTTTAACGTTAAAAAATTATACTTTAAATAAATATATTGCATTGTTCTTTTGTTCTATAATTGAATTTGAAAAATATAAGTTTGGTTATGGAAGAAAATGGAACCTTCATAAAATGTTGAATTCAACTTTTTCTCTCCCAACCACCACCGATAACCAACCAGATTGGCAATTTATGGAAGATTTTATAAAAAAGATTTACAACAAAGTCATTGAAGAAGTCAAAGCAAGTGCACCAGCACTACTCTCTCTCTCTCTGAAAAACCGCCCAGTCCTGAAATGTGATGAGTGGAAGGAGTTTATGGTTGGGGAATTGTTTGATGTTGTGTTGTCCGCCGGCGACCTCAAACTTGAAGAGTGCGAAGCAGGAGAAACACCTTTGATTTCATCAGGCGAAACAAACAACGGAATTGTTGGATTTATCACAAAAGATGAAAAAGATAAGTCGCAAATTTTCAAAAACTGCATCACAATTGATATGTTTTGCAATGCATATTATCAACCATTCAGTTTTTATGCTGTCTCACACGGCAGGGTAAATATGCTTGTTCCAAAACAAGAAATGAGTAAATTTGTCTGTCTATTTATTTGTGCCGTGTTAAATAATGAAGAATATAGATTTAATTATGGACGGGCAGTTTATAGCAACACAGCAGAAAATATTACTTTAAACCTCCCAACCACACCACAAGGCGAACCAGATTTTGAGTGGATGGAGAGGTACATTAGGAGATTAATTTTTGGGTGAAAAAGTATTAATTGACTATTTTTGTAATGGTTAAGTATATTATTACCGAAATATTTATTGCAAATTATTTTTCTTGTGGTGAAAATCGGTCGTGGCAAATGAAAATTTTTTTTCAATCGGAGATGTTGCAAAGATGTTAAAACTGCCCGTCCACACCATTAGATATTGGACACAAACTTTTGAACACATTGAATTTTCAACCAAAAATGGAAGGAGATATTATGATGACGCCGCGATTGATGAGTTGAAAAAAATTAAGGAGCTTGCCCACAAAAAAGGCATGAAAATTGAGGGTATCAAACAAATGTTGAGATATAAAAAAATTGATATGAATAAATTTGAAGCAGTCAGCAAGAGCGATGCATGCAAAAAATTGCAATTAATAATTGAAAATATTGATAAATTTATTGATAAAACAAAAATTGAAATGGAAGGTTTAAACGATTAAAATATGGCAATTCGCGATGTTATCAAAGTTCCAAATCCAATGTTGGCGCAAAAGTCAGAGGAGGTCAAAATCATTGACAAGTCAATAAAAAAGCTTGTCAAAGACATGTTTGAGACAATGAAAAAAAATAACGGTATCGGTCTTGCGGCCGTACAAATTGGCGTTCTGAAAAGGATTATTGTCATTGAAATTGAACAAGAAGACATCAAAACAGAGTTAATAAATCCAAAAATATTGAGCTACTCATCCAGTAAAAGCACCATGGAAGAGGGTTGTCTGTCTGTTCCAAACGTCTATTACAATGTTGAGCGGCCAACAGAAATTGTTGTTGAGTTCACAAACTTGAAGAATGAAGTTCAAAAAATTGAGTCAAGTGGCCTTTTTGCGAGGTGCATCCAGCATGAAATTGACCATTTGAATGGCATAACTATTGTTGATAAGGGCAATCTTGCGGCATCAAGTGAAAGCAACCATGGATGACAATATAATCTCCACATTTGGATGTCGAATGAATGCCTTTGAAAGTCAGTATATTCGGGGCATTTTGGAGAAACTCCACATGAAAAAATATATTGTTGTCAACACTTGCACAATAACCGCGGAGGGCGAGCGCCAATGTCGCCAAGAATTGCGAAAATTGAAGAAGCAACATCCTGACTTTCACCTAATAATTACTGGTTGCGCAGGGCAGTTGCATGGAGGACTTTTTGCATCAATGCCGGAGGTTGACTTTGTAATCGGCAATGAGAATAAACTAAAAGATGATGTCTATTTGAAGATTGACAAATATTTTCAAGATTTAGCAAACGGCCAGCCAGTCAACAAAAATGCAATTCAAGAGTCCATTTATGCTGACTGCATCCCTGAAAATGCTGACTTGAAATGCAAAGATGATTTTGAACTCATTGAAAATTTCAGTGATAGAAGCCGCGCTTTTGTACCTATTCATACTGGTTGCAACCACTTTTGCGCGTTCTGCATCGTGCCATTCACACGCGGCAAATTTTGCAGCTACGCACCAGAATATATCGTAAATCAGATCAAAAAACTCAATGAAAATGGCTATCACGAAGTTGTCCTGACAGGCATTGACATCACCGACTTTGGCAAGGATATTAGAGGACAGAACGCGGTTGACACGCTTGGCAAATTGTGTAAGTCCATTTTTAAAAATACGCAGATTGAACGTCTGCGTTTGTCCTCTGTTGATGTGGCTGAAATAGACACCGACATCATGGATTTGGTCGTCAACGAGCCACGGTTTATGCCGTATTTTCATATCAGTTTGCAGTCGGGCGATGACAATGTTTTGAGACGTATGCGCCGCCGCCACAGAGCCAAAGATGTATATGACTTTTGCAATAAGGTGGTGCAATTCCGTCCTGACGCGGCCTTTGGATCCGACATAATCACTGGTTTTCCGGGTGAAACGGACAATGAGTTTGCAAACTCACTCAAAATGGTTGAAAATGCACCAATTTCATATGTTCATGCATTCCCATATTCAAGGCGTGAGAAAACATTGGCCTATTTGATGGATGACAATGTGCCAAAGCAAGTAAAAAAAGAGCGTTTGCATAAGCTTATTGACGCAGGTGAAAAGAACTTGCGGCGGCTTTACAAGAGCATGGATGGCCGCTCGTGGCGCGTGATTATAGAACATAATGGCATTGCCAGAGCCGAAAACTTTGCACAAATTGTTATTGATGATACTTTTGAGCCGGGAACACTGGCGGAAATTAAGGTGGCCTTTGATGGTGAGAAGTTGGTTGCGCGGCGCGGAGCGAGTTTGGCCGCTGAGCGGAGCCCGAGCGGAGCGAGGGCGGATGGAGCGAGGCGGTGCCAAACGGCGAGGGCGTGGCCTCGGGCAGCGCAACACCAAAATATTGACAATAAAAAATCCAGTCAAACCAAGCATATAAATATGTCAAAGTTTGTTTTTTCCGGTATCCAACCAAGTGGTGTTTTGCATTTAGGAAACTACATTGGCGCGATTTTGAACTGGAAAAAAATGGTTAAAAATGCTGACAAAGACGACAAATTTCTCTTCATGATTGCTGATTTGCACTCACTGACAAGTTGTAAAAAACCAGAATTGATACGCCAAAATATTTACGAACTACTTGCAACATACCTTGCATGCGGAATTGAGCCAAGCGACAATCTGCACTTTTTTATTCAGTCAAGCATTCCAGAACACTGTCAACTGTGCTGGTTGCTAACGACAATTTGTCCACTCGGGCAGCTGGAACGTATGACGCAATTCAAGGACAAAAAGGGCAAACTCGGCACCGATGAAATCAATGCAGGGTTGCTCTATTATCCGCTCCTAATGGCCGCAGACATTTTGCTTTACCGTGCCACTCACGTCCCTGTCGGAGAGGATCAAACCCAGCACATGGAGTTCTGTCGTGATATGGTTGACAAGTTTGAGAACAAATTTGGTGAACGTGCCAAAGGCATTTTTATCAAGCCAGAGGCCATAATTGATAAGACAAGCAAGCGCATAATGTCCCTTGGCGATGGTACCAAAAAGATGAGCAAAAGCATTGGTGAGGACAAGGACAGGATTATGCTGACAGACACAGACGACCAAATTGCCAAGAAGATTAAAACCGCTAAAACAGACAGCATAACTGGTATCTACTTTGATAAAGACGCTCGCCCAGAGGTTTCAAACCTTATCAATATCATGAGTGCGCTGAGCGGCAGGCCAGTTGAAGAAATCAGCGAACAATATAAGAACTCTGGCACAAAGGTTTTCAAGGATGACTTAACGGAGATTATCATCAATGAAATTGCGCCGATAAGGGAGAAATTTTTGGAGGTAAAAAAAGATACAAAATTGTTAGAGAAAATTGTTGATGAGGGGGATGAATATGCTAAAAAGTTGGCAGAAGAGATGATGATTAAGATTTATTCGGATGAAAAGTAAAATGGCTACCATTTAAATTGACTTGTTGTATGTTGTGTTTACCATAAATATTGGTAAAGATATGGTAGTCTGGTAGGTTGCACTGAAGGTTTTTTTCTTTACCAATTTTTTTCATTTTTTGTATCATTGAATATACAGTTTCTTTTTCCTTACCTCGTTGTTTTGTATCCAATTTTTTTCTTACATAAATGCGACTTTCCTTATTTCTCTCATTTTCAATAAGCATTTGATTTTGCTCTTTTATTTTATCAATTCTTTTCAAAGCTGACCTTCCGTTTTCAATAATCTTTTTTCTATTTTCATAGTATATTTCTGGATTGTTAATTTCTTGTCCGCAAAAAGGACACTTAGTCATATGTTAATAGTGAAAACCAATGAAACTTTATCAAAAATATATTGATTTGTCAATTTTATTCCGTCTCCTTTTTCTTCATTTCCATTGCATTTTTGATCGCATCACGTATTGCATCAAGTTCAAGTTTCTTGATTTTACGCCTCGATTTTTTGATTTCAGACAGCTCTTCCTTGACATTAGTACTGGCTGTTTTGTTATGCTTCAACTGTTCTGTAATTCGCTGTTCGCGCTTCAAAACTTCATCAAGAAATTTCTTTATCTCGCCATCCAGTGTATCAAACAAACCGTCAATTTTTCTTGCAAGTCCTTCAACTTCGTTATCTGACATCAGCTTATTTTAGCATATTTATAAAAATAATCCACTTTTTTTTGTAAGGTAGTTTTAATATTTGACTATAAAATAATAACAATACTATCAACGCATGAAAAAACTGCTGTGTTTGCTGCTTTTACTCACTATTTACACCGCACTTACAGCATGCAATGGACATGTTCCTCGTCCACGACTTGGTATTTACTTGCCACTTATTTAGATTGTTTCCTTACCCCTGCTTCGTTGGCCTTCTGAACTTCCTTGACTGTAGCTGGATTAAAAAGTTTTTTTCCAATGGCTTTGCGCTCTGCCTTGTATTTCCTTTCAAGTGCATGAAATCTGACTATCGCAATACCAATTATAATCATCCCAATGACTTTTTGAACGGTAGGGATTTCTCCTACAAGGAAAAACATAATTATAAATGAGAATATTGGTTTTGAGAAGCCACAGAATTCCAGTGCTACAACCGATGAAGCATGCCTGACGCCGTTAACAATTAATACATTTCTTACAAAAGAGCATAATGCTACAATGATAACAAATGGACTTTTTAGTAAGTCAATTGAAAATGTTCCACGAACAATCAAAAAACACGAACCATATATGAAGAATATGAAAATTTCCGCCAAGACAGCTTGCAAAGCATGGTCACGCTTGCGACAGTAATAACGAGATGTAATTTGTCCAACAGATACCAACATGATATAAAGTAGCAGGTATTTAATGTAGCCAAATGACCATTGGCCATTGCTCAATTTGCTTGCATTAACGATTATAAAACCAATGAGTGAGAGAATGCTATATTTGATATATGACTTTCGGAAGACCTCACGCAGCAAGAAAGTAGCCAAGATCCATACGGTGAATGGCACAATCATACTTGAAATGGTAATGGTTGTAATCGGTACAAAATCAAGCATGTAGGTCTTATAACAAGAGGCCACAACTGGAAAAAAGAACAGTAAAAATTGCACCATTTCTTTCTTGCCACGGAATGTATCAATGGCTCTAAATTTGACTTTGCCTTGTGCCTTTTGTATCCAAAATAGTATCGTAAAACTCACTAAATTTATGCAATTTGTGTGAAAATATACATCCATTATTGATTGCCCTTCCGTCAAAACAATCAAACCATGATTAACAAAATAAACACAAAGGCAGTTTCCGAGAATGCTGAAAAAGGCAGCTACAAGATATTGTATCATTAAAACCTATCAACTTGATTAGTAAATAAACAAAAATTATATTTGTCAAGAAATATTGCAAATTATTGATTGCCGTTCTTGTTTTTAGTCTCTTGACATTTATCTTCCACTTGATATATTCTCCCAGTTA
>JAFUUN010000008.1 GCA_017477855.1 Rickettsiales bacterium
ACCGCCTCGCTCCATCCGCCCTCGCTCCGCTCGGGCTCCGCTCGGCGGCCAAACGCGCTCCGCGCCGCGCAACAACTAAAACCTTGACAATTATATTGATATTGTAGCTTTGCAATGTGGGATATTACGGTGGAAATTTCAGAAACAGAGGCGCAGAGGACAATAAGAAAATGTTAATCGCAATCGCGGTTTCAATGCTCTTTTTAACAGTGTGGAGCAATATTTTTTCTCCAAGTGATGATGAACTTTTAAGGCATCAAGAGCAACAGAAAGTAGAACAGCAAATCAAGGATACATCCAAACAAGAGGCCGCGCAACAGGTCAAAAGCACTCTCAAACCACAGAAAAATGTCTATTTAGAGACCAAAACGGCGCAGTTTGCGGTTGATGTGAATAATAATCGCATATCATATGCAACGCTGAAAAACTACAAACAGCACGAAGGCAGCGTGGCAAACGTGATTTTACTGGACGAAAACCACTATATTGAAGCAGGAATTCTTGGTGAAAGCAGAGATATTGACTGGAAAATTGAAAAGCAAACCACAGACAGTATTACCCTCAAAGGCCAGAAAAATGGACTAAATTACAGGACAAAATATACGTTTGATGACAATTATATCGTTCGTATTTCACAGGAGGTTGTGAGTGAAAAAGAACCACGTAAGCTTGCAAACTATGTCAGGATTTTCTCAAAAGACACAAAGGACAGAATTGAAAATTCATATGCTTGGCGCGGCGTGCTGCTGATGAATAACGATAACATCAAGGAGATAACTTACGATGATGTGAAGAAAAATAACATTGAAAACAAGACCTCGCAAGATGGCTGGATTGGCTTTTCCGACCAGTATTGGCTGACCGCACTGATTGATAATGACGGCCAGAGAGAGCTAAAAACCTATGCCGCGCGCTACAACAAAGACAGGGACAGCTACCAAATAGATTTCTTGAACGCCGAGAAGAGTGTTGCAAAAGGTCAGACATTCAAGTCAGAGAGTGTTATTTTTGTCGGTCCAAAGCGCTTGGAACACCTGCAATATGTAGCGGACAAATACAAGATACAAAAGTTTGACAAAGCCATTGACTTCGGTATGTTTTATTTCATATCAAAACCGCTGCTGATAATACTAAAAAAGCTGTATGCACTGAGTGGGAACTTTGGTGTGGCCATCATTTTGCTGACAATCTTGGTAAGGATGATAATTTTCCCACTTGCAAACAGGTCTTATAAAGCAACCGCGAGGATGAAAAATGTTGCTCCAAAACTCAAAGAATTGAAGGAAAAATATGCTAATGACAGGCGCGCACTGCAAATGGCAACGTATGAGCTCTACAAGCAAGAGAACATCAATCCAATGTCAGCAATAGTTCCAATGCTGTTTCAAATTCCAGTATTCTTTGCGCTTTACAAGGTGCTTGTCATATCAATAGAAATGCGTGATGCACCGTTTATTGGCTGGATTGTTGATTTGTCATCAAAAGATCCAACCTCAATCTTTAACTTGTTCGGGCTACTGCCATACGAAGTGCCAGCATTTTTGCAAATAGGTGTCCTGCCAATATTTATGGGGCTGACAATGTTCGTCCAGCAACTTATGACACCAATGCCACAAATGGATAAATCACAACAAAAAATTTTCAAGTGGATGCCTATTATTTTGACGTTCATATTGGCGCCAATGCCGGCCGGGCTTGTGCTCTATTGGTCATGCAGCAACATCTTCACGATAATCCAACAGTCAGTGATATTCAAGCTGAGTAAAACCAGTAAATAGGCACGCAAATGTGGGAGTTGATAAAGATATTTATTGCCAATTTGTTTGTTGAAAAGAAATATAGGTATATCTTCATTTTCATCACTATTTCGCTGGCCTACCGTGCATTCAAATGGACTTATGTGTTTTCAAAATATACACATTATCCAGTTAAGTTTGTGAAGATAAATAACAACGGTACGTTGCAACTAAAATTTGTAGGTTACGAGCAAAACATCTATCCAACCGACTATCAGTTGCCTTCATTTTACAGCATTGATCACTGCGAGCGCGACTATTTCCAGCATGTGTATGTTGAAGCACTCAAAGCATTTATTGATGACAAACACGGACAGAAATTTGCAATTGAGTTCACAAGTAAGTTTATCAGAAAAAAAGGTGAAGTCTACTTTGAAACACAGAGCAAACGTGTAAAGCCAATTTATCAATCCCTATTCGCGCAGGAAATTATCTTTCCAAAAAATGAGGAAGTTGACTACTGCCA